>NZ_MAUH01000004.1:0-141985 GCF_001693475.1 Chryseobacterium sp. CBo1 | reverse complement strand
CACCTGTTCCCATTCCGAACACAGAAGTTAAGCCCACCAGCGCCGATGGTACTGCGAAAGCGGGAGAGTAGGTCGCCGCCAGTTTTTTTACAAAAGTCTCATACATGTATTTGTATGAGACTTTTTTCGTTTATAACAGAATATTCAAAATTCCATATTCAAAATTCAAAATTCAAAATTCGAGATTTAAGATTTGGTATTCAACATTTAAGATCCAGTACTTAAAGCTCAATATTTAAAAACTCAATATCCAGTATTAAAAAATCTAAATCATCGATTTGATATTTAATATTTCAAATACAAATGAATAGGTTTCAATTTCAAACAAAATTTAGAGTTCTGTCTTTAGTTTAATAACATATGTCAAGCATAAAACGTGAATAAACAGACAAAAGTGATAAGATCCGTTGGTGAACACAGATTTAGATGAATACGGATCAATATAGAAGATTGTGCCGCTCCTAAGGAGCTTCATAAAATGGATATGAAACCTTTTCTACAAAATCTATAATGTCTATAAAGGTATCGCTCCTACGGAGCTCTCTAGACAAAACCCACTGAATATATAGCACGACTTAATAAAATCATAAACGTTTAAAACTACAAATAAATTAAAACGAACTGTAAGAGCAACATTGATGACAATAAAAACAAAAGAGCTAATAATTATTCATATTAATTTATTCCGCTCCGTAGGAGAGTAGAACCTTTTTATATAAAGTCCTGTTCGAATAGCCTAAATAAAAGCATTTACCATACAACAAGCATAGAAAATTAAGTATTGCTAATAAAAAAGTATCGAAGAAGTGAGGCGTAAATGCAAATAGAAAGAAATAGTTCCTAATAAAATAAAAAAGTGTAATAAACTCCTGTAAATAAAGCTGATACATAATTGTATCAGCTTTTCGAATTTATGAGTACAAAAATCATGCTAAATGTTTATATTTTCAAAAAAAAACATTAAATTCGTAGATATTATGTTAACAGACACGAAGTAGAATATGCTAAAACAACATTTACAACTTAAATTAGGTCAGAAACTTGCACCGCAGCAGATTCAACTGATGAAGCTGATACAGCTTCATACTTTGGAGTTTGAGGAAGAACTTGAAAGGGAACTTGAAGAAAACCCTGCATTAGAAATTGCTAAGGATGAATCTAAAGAAGATGAATATGCTTCTTTGGAAGATAATTATGAAAGTGAAGGTACAGAAAGTATCGAGACAGATTTTGATGTGAACGAATATCTGTATGATGATGAACCAAGCTATAAAACTGCATCAAGCAATTATTCCGCAGATGACGAAGATTTTGATAACGAAAGTCTTTTGACTGAAGGACAATCGCTTTTTGACTATCTGATGGAACAGATTAACCTTATCAATATCAATGAAGAGGATCTGAAAATAGCTGAATATATTATCGGTAATCTTGATACAGATGGTTATCTGAGAAGAGAAATTAAGTCCATAGTGGATGATCTTGCATTTTCTCAGGGGATTTACACTACAAAAGAAAAAGTAGAAGATATTCTTGAAAACTATGTGCAAAAGCTGGATCCGTCTGGCGTGGGAGCAAGAGGTTTGCAGGAATGCCTTTTATTGCAAATTGAAAAGAAAGTAAGCGCAGATAAAGCAGTTTCGTTGGCAGCAAATATTTTAAGACATCAGTTTGATGCTCTTACAAATAAGCACTACAACAAAATTATTCAGAAATATGATATTGAAGAGAAAGATCTGAAAGATGCCTTGGAAGAAATATCTAAATTGTCTCCAAAAGTAGGTGGAAATTTCGATACTCAAACGATTACCATTAATCAGGAGATTATTCCGGATTTTGTAATTCAGGTGAAAGACGGGCAGGTTATTCCTATGTTAAATAGCAAAAATGCTCCGACACTTAGAGTTTCTGAGGAATATAAAGATATTTTAACGACCTATTCACACGATAAAAACTCGTCTGAGCACAAGCAAGCGGCTTTATTTATTAAACAAAAGCTTGATGCTGCAAAATGGTATATTGATGCCATTAATCAGCGTCAGAATACTTTATTGCAGACAATTACTGCGATTGTGAAATTCCAGCATAATTATTTTATTACAGGTGATGAGAAGTCATTAAGACCAATGATCCTGAAAGATATTGCAGATATCACAGGTTTTGATATTTCTACAATTTCAAGGGTAGTAAAAAGTAAGTATGCGGATACTCCGAACGGAATTATTTATCTGAAAGATCTATTCTCCGACAGTCTTACGAATGATGATGGTGAGGAAGTTTCCACAAAAGAAATCAAAAATCACCTGCAGGAAGTAATTAGTAAGGAAAATAAAAGAAAGCCTTTAACAGATGATGCTTTAGTGGTTATTTTAAAAGAGCAAGGCTACAACATTGCCCGAAGAACAATTGCAAAATACCGTGAACAGCTCAATATTCCGGTTGCAAGACTGAGAAAAGAGCTTTAAAAATAAAAAGCATTTCAAATTTTGAAATGCTTTTTTTGTATTTTGATAAGTGAGTTTAATTTTCCTGAGATTCTATTTCTTTAAGCTGATTCAAATTCTTATCGAGCCTGCTCATAATAATTCCGTAAACAAGTCTGTAATAAATCCAGATCAAAGTAACGCACAAGATTGTACTTACAGATATTGCTATTATAAAACTCATCAGAGAAGAACGTGAAAGGTGTATCTGTTGAGAATTAAAAATATAAAATGCAAAAGCAGTCAGTGCTCCGATGACAATTAATAATAATCCAATATTGGTTAAGATGAAGGCATTGACCGTTTTTTTGAAAGTAATTATCCTGATGATAAACAATTTAAGATCTTCTTCGATTTTTATTTTACGATAATTCTGATAAAATTTAATAACAAAAAATCCCGTTACTAAAAGACTTAGAATTTTAATTACTAAATAAATGGTATCAAGGCTATTTTGAATAGTATCATTACGCTGTACACCCATTTTTTCAAGAATATTAAGCAGGCTGTCGAATTCATTGCTGTTTACGAGGTAAAATATTCCCATTAAACTGAAAAATAAAAACTCTGCCACGCTGATCCAGAAAATATATTTCATATAGTTGCGTGACTTTTTATTGAGCATTTTCAGAATCTCATTATCATCGTATTTCGGTTGAACAGGCTGCTCCTGCCAGGTTTTCTTAAAGCTGTCTAAATCAAATTCAGGCATGTTTTTCCATTTTTTCTTTAAGGATTTTCTTTAATCTGTTCATTTTCACACGTGCATTTACCTCAGTTATACCTAAATTTTCTGCAATATCTTTATAAGGAAGATCATCGAGATACATCATCACGATTGCCCTTTCTACATTGGGTAAAGTTTTGATTACGGTGTAAAGAAGTGAAATTTGCTGCTGTTTGTCATCATCATCTTCGATAAAATCTCTGTGATTGATGTCGAGCTCATTGGTTTGTAAACTTTTACTTTTTTTTCTGAAAAGAGTGATTGCTGTGTTCAGCGCAACACGGTACATCCAAGTAGAAATTTTTGAATTTCCTTTAAAAGAATCATAGCTTCTCCACAGCTGCAAAACAATTTCCTGAAAAAGATCTTCCTCATCTTCCAGTGAATTGGTATAAAGACGCGAAACCTTGATAATCAATCCCTGATTATCTTTCACAAGCTGCGCAAACTCTTTCTCTTTAGAAATCACAATAAATGTATAACGGCACGAAGATAATAATTATTAATCAATTGTGAATTTTACTTTGTAAGTCAATTGTGAATTTTATTTTGAAAATTTAGTTATAAAGTTTCAAAAATTGACAAGGAAACGAATTGACTATTCACAATTCACTTTTTATCTACGGCAATTTCCTATCTTTGCAGCCACGAGAAAATCGGCTTGTTGATTCTTATTTCGGTAAGGGTAGGAAAGTCCGGACACCATAGAGCAGCAAAGCGGATAACATCCGTCATCCGTGAGGATAGGACAAGTGCAACAGAAAGCAGGTACAGTTCGGCTGTAGTGAAACCAGGTAAACTCTTTGCGGTGCAATGATAAGTATATCGGTTCTTTTCAGCAATGAAAATAGGGGCGGCTCGTCCTGAAAACCGAGGGGTAATCAGCTCAAGTTTTGCAGCAATGTAAAACGCAGATAAATAACAGGCATCCCGAATTTTCGGGATACAAAATCCGGCTTATAGATTTTCTCGTGATTTTTTTAAGATAGAAGATAGAAGTTGGAAGAGGGAAGTTTTTAAACTGAATGATTTAAACCTCAATCTTCAAACTTCCATCCAAATTATTTCTCGCTTTCCAATTGCTTTTTAGCATCATCCAAATCTTTTCTATCTTCGTCTGAAAGCTCAGGAAATTTCAAATCCATTTTTTCTAAAGTATCAATAATGATCTGTATCGCAGAAAGTCTGGCAAACCATTTATTATCAGCCGGAATCACATACCAAGGAGCATGATCTTTAGAGGTTTCATTAATGGCAGTTTCGTAGCACTCCATATATTTCGGAAATAAAGCTCTTTCCGGAAGATCCGCAGCCGAAAACTTCCAATTTTTTTCCTGTTCATTGATACGGTCTAGCAATCTTTTCTTTTGCTCGTCTTTAGAAACATGTAAAAATATTTTTACGATTGTAGTTCCGTTTTGAGCCAGATGTTTTTCAAAATTTCGAATGCTTTCATATCTGTTTTCCCAGAATTTATCATCAAAATCCTTGACAGAATCCCATGTTTTTTCGCTTAAATTATATTCAGGGTGCACTTTGCAGACTAAAACACTTTCGTAATGAGAACGGTTGAAAATTCCGATCATTCCTTTTTGGGGAAGAGCCAAATAATGCCTCCACAGAAAATCGTGTGAATATTCTCTTGAACTTGGCGTTTTAAAACTTGTTACATTACAGCCTTGAGGATTTACTCCTCCGAAAACGTGTTCAATCAAACTGTCTTTTCCTGCTGCATCCATTGCCTGAAGTACCACTAAAAGTGATTTGCTTCCATCAGCATACAATTTTTCCTGTAATTCTCTAAGCTTTTCTTTTTCATTAATAAGTATTTGTACACCTTCTTCTTTGGTAAGTTTTCCTTTGTATTCTGTTGAAGATTTTTTGATTGAAAATTTTCCTTTTACCTGAAAGTCGTCTGAGAAATTATTATTCATGTTTTTAATTTATTTAAAGTTTAGAATTTAAATCAAAAATTAATGTTTAGCAGATTCCATCAACCAAAATCAATCAGCCATCAACTAAACCCAACATAAATGTAATAAAAAAACCGCCTCGATTGAGACGGTTTAGATATTTTAAGTAGAAATTTATTTTGCTGCTGCTACTTTTTTTGCAGCTTTAGCAGCTTTTTTCTCTTCTTTAGCTTTAGCTTTAAGCTCTGCCGGAGTTAATGGTTTTGGATCCGGAGCATTAGGAGTAACTTCTCCTTTGATGTAAATTACACTTCTGCTGTTTACAGGATCGTTAGAAAATACCTCGATCATTTTGTTGAAAGGAGAAACACTTGCAGTGTTATATCCAACTTTAATTTTAGCAGATTTACCAGGAGCAATCGGTGCAGTGCTGAATTCCGGTGTTGTACATCCGCAAGATGGCTTTACATTAGAAATAATAAGAGGCTTATCACCTGTATTCGTTACTGTAAAGAATCTTGTTCCGTCAGAATTTGGTTTAATCTGACCATATTCATAAGTAGTTTTATCAAATGTGATAGTTTGCGCAGATGCTAATGCAAATGTTCCGAATAATGCAATTCCTGCAAATAAATTTTTCATATTCTTGAATGTTAATATGTTTGTTAGATAAATTTTGAGAAACAAAGTTAAAAATTATTTTAATTAGTGCTTACATTTTTTTAGATTAAACTATTTTTGCAGATTATAAGTTAAAGAAACTAGAATTTATGCAGATTTCAGAAAAGTACAATCCACAGGAAACAGAACAAAAGTGGTACAATTACTGGTTGGAAAACAAATATTTCCATTCAGAGCCTAATGAAAAGCCGCCTTACACTGTTGTAATTCCTCCGCCAAACGTTACGGGGATTTTGCACATGGGGCATATGCTGAATAATACCATTCAGGATGTTCTGGTCCGTCGTGCAAGAATGCAGGGCTTTAATGCATGTTGGGTTCCGGGAACAGATCACGCTTCCATTGCTACGGAAGCTAAAGTTGTTGCTAAACTGAAGTCTGAAGGGGTCAATAAATCTGATATTACTCGCGAAGAATTCTTAAAACATGCTTGGGACTGGACTGACAAATATGGAGGAACAATTCTTGAGCAATTGAAAAAACTGGGCTGTTCTTGCGATTGGGACAGAACCCGTTTCACAATGGAACCTAAACTTTCTCAGCAGGTAATCAAATCTTTTGTTGATTTATACAATAAAGGGTTGATTTATCGAGGCTACAGAATGGTAAACTGGGATCCGGAAGCGAAAACCAATATTTCTGATGAAGAAGTAATTTTTAAAGAACAAAACGGAAAATTATATTTCCTAAAATATAAAATCGAAGGTTCGGAAGAATTCCTTTCGGTAGCTACAACACGTCCTGAAACGATTTTCGGAGATACTGCGGTTTGTATCAATCCTAATGATGAGCGATATGCTCATCTTAAAGGTAAAAAAGTAATCGTACCGATCGTAAACAGAGTAATTCCTATCATTGAAGACGAATATGTTGATATCGAATTCGGAACAGGTGCTTTGAAAATTACGCCGGCTCACGATATTAACGACTACGAAATCGGACAAAAACACAGTCTTCAAATGATTGATGCTTTGGATGATGACGGAAATCTTAATGAGCACGGTTTACATTACGCCGGTAAAAACAGGTTCGATGTAAGAAAACAAATCGGGAAAGAATTAGAAGAAAAAGATCTATTGCTGAAAGCAGAAGATTATGTAAATAAAGTGGGAACTTCAGAAAGAACGGGAGCAGTTATCGAACCTAAAGTTTCTGTTCAGTGGTTCTTAAAAATGTCTGAAATTGCAAAACCTGCCTTGGATGTTGTAATGGATGACGAAGTAAAATTCTATCCTGAAAAGTTTAAAAATACCTACAAACACTGGATGGAAAACATCCGCGACTGGAATATTTCCCGTCAATTGTGGTGGGGACAGCAAATTCCTGCGTATTACTACGGTGATGGAGAAAATGATTTCGTAGTTGCAGAAAGCATCGAAAAGGCGTTAGAACTTGCGAAACAAAAATCTCAAATTTCGAATCTGCAAATTTCAAATCTTCGTCAGGACGAAGACGCTCTTGATACATGGTTCTCATCATGGTTGTGGCCAATGTCGGTTTTCGACGGATTGCTTGATCCTGAAAATAAAGACATTAATTATTATTACCCGACTTCAGATTTGGTTACAGGTCCGGATATTATTTTCTTTTGGGTTGCGAGAATGATCATGGCAGGATTGGAATACAGAAAAGAAGTTCCTTTCAAAAATGTATATTTTACAGGAATTGTAAGAGATAAGCAGAGAAGAAAGATGTCAAAATCTTTAGGAAATTCACCAGATCCGATGGAGTTGATGGATAAATATGGAGCAGACGGAGTTCGTGTAGGAATTTTATTAAGTTCTGCAGCAGGAAACGATCTTCTTTTTGATGAAGATTTAATGCTTCAGGGAAGAAATTTCATGACGAAGATCTGGAGTGCTTTCCGGTTGATCAACATGTGGAATCATGAAGATAAGCCAGCGAATTCAACAGAAATTCAGGCAATTGAATGGTTTGAAAATAAATTAAACAAAACAATCATTGAAATTAACGATCAGTTTGAAAAATTCAGAATTTCTGATGCTTTACATTTAATTTATAAGCTGATTTGGGATGATTTCTGTGGTTGGTATTTAGAAGCAATTAAACCCAATTACGGAGAAGGAATTTCAAAAGAAGTTTACAACAAAACAGTTGCACTTTTTGAAGAATTAATGAAACTGGTTCATCCGTTTTTACCGTTCCAATCAGAAGAAATCTGGCAATTGATTTCAGACAGAAATATTGACGATGCATTAATTATCGCTCAGCAGAAAAAAGCGGAAGCATTTAATGAAGACATTATCAAAAACTTCGAAACAGCATCAGAAGTAATTTCGGGAGTTAGAAATTATCGTCAGACAAAAGGAATTTCTCCAAGAGAAGTAGCTGAAATTTACACAAACGCTTCAGAATTTGCGAACGAATCAGTGATTAAAAAACTAGCCAACGTTTCAGAAATTCATTTTGGAACAAAAACAGATAAGCCGAGCTTTACATTTTTGGTGGGTGCAACGGAAATTTCTATTCCTTTGAGTGAAAACTTAGATTTAGGAGAAGAAAAAATCAAAACAGAAGAAGAATTAAAATATTTAAAAGGATTTTTAATTTCTGTGGATAAAAAACTTTCAAACGAAAAGTTTGTTGCCAATGCAAAACCGGAAATCGTAGAAGTAGAGCGTAAAAAACAACAAGATGCTCTCGACAAAATTGCGATTTTGGAAGAGAAGCTAAAAACATTGTAGGATGTCGGAAGCAGGATGTTGGATGATTTTAAAGTCATCATAAAAACATCCAGCTTCCATCATCAAACACCCAGCAAAAAAATAATGACACACTTAGAAAATATAGAAAAACTTTTCTCTAAAGACTTTGTAGAAAGTCCGTTATTAGAAAGTTTTGAAGTCGGAAAAATATATCTTTCGACCGGAAAACTGGTTGCCTGTGATCCTTTAATCACCAATGATATGCAGCCTTTTTCTACTGAGTTTCCAAAAGGAGACTTTCAGGTTTTGCTTCATAAAGAAAGAGAAAGCAATTGTGTTGCTTATGCCGAAATTATTTTCAGCAATGCCAACATTTCTTCATGGAAAATGGCGACTACGAGCAATCAGAATATTAAAGAACTTTCTGATGGTGAAGTTTTCGGTTATCCCGTAGAAAGCGGGATGGGTTGTTTTATGGATCTGCAGACTCAGGAGCAGCTTAATCTTTTAGAACAAAAACTTTTCCAGAGAAAAGGAGACGATTTCATGGGGATATATGAAGAGTTTTTTCATGAGCATTTTTTTGATGAAAACGGAGCGATAGACCAGTTTGCATTTTTAAAACCTAATGAAGAAAATCCGGGAAATATTTTTGCTTTCGAGACTGGCTATGGAGAAGGTTTTTATGCAAGCTATATAGGATTTGACGATAAAAATAATCCGGTAAAAATAATTACAGAATTTATTGAGATATTGGTCAGTTAAAATTGCTTACATTTAGTAGGTCATATTTATTGGCAAGTTTAACGAAATAAGTTATGAATTTTTCTTCAGAACATCCAAAAATTGTAGTTGTAGGCAGTTGTTCATTAGATTTGGTATTGTATACCGAAAAAATTCCAACATGCAATGAAACAGTGGTTGCAAGGCTCTCGGAAAATCATTTTGGAGGAAAAGGTGCCAATCAGGCAGTGGGTACGGCGAGATTGGGAGCAAGTGTTTACTTTGTCGGTTGTGTCGGGGTCGATCCTTTAGGGCAGCAAATCATGCGCAATCTTGTGAATGAAAACGTAAATGTAGGTTTTGTTTATGAAACCGATCAGGAATCTACAGGAATTGCCTATGTCACCAATTGTGGCAGAGATTTTTCGATTGTAGTAGATCCCGCTGCCAATAAAAATGTTTCCATAAAACAAATTAGTGATGCTGAAAAATATATTTATTCATCCGATCTTGTTCTGGTTCAGTTAGAAATTCCGATAGAAGTAATAGAATACACAATAAAGAAAGCAAAAGATCTGGGTAAATTAGTAGGTCTTTACGCATCACCGGGAACAAAATTGAGTGATGAAATTCTTGATCAGGTAGATTTTATTGTGGCTAAAACCAATGAATTGTCTATAATTTTCGGAGAAGATCAGAGAGAAGATATCCTTAAAAAGTATTTCAACAAGTTATTTGTAAGAGACGAAACCAATTCGACTATTTATTTCGACGGAACCGAAATGAAATACTTCCGTAACGAAAATGAAAGCATGGTGTATAAAATGGGAATGGGAGATGCTTTTACCTCGGGTTTTGCCGTGGCTTTGTGTCATAAAAATACCCTTGAAGACTGCGTGAAATTCGGAAATCTTGTTTCTTCAAAAGTTTCTTTGGGGAAAGGTGCGCAGTCGGCTCTTCCTTATCTTAAAGATTTGATCTAAACGATATTTAATGCATATTGAAAAGTCTTCAATAATAAAGATTTATAAAAGTAAAATTTCCACATTTGATGTGGATTTTTTTATTTCTTGTTCATGGAAAAACTGATACTGATCACTCAAGACCAAATTCATCTCACTGCACATCTTTTTAAACCAGAAAACGATAACGGCAAAATCATTGTGATCAATTCCGCAACCGGAGTGAAACAGCAGGTTTACTTTTCTTTTGCCCAGTTTTTTGCCGAAAAAGGATTTACAGTTATTACGTACGACTATCGTGGAATTGGACTCTCAAAACCTCAGAAAATGAGAAATTTTAAAGCTTCCATGCGAATGTGGGGAAGTGAAGATTTCAGAACGATTACCGAATTTGTTGCGAATAATTTCCCAGATTACCAGAAGTTTTGTTTAGGACACTCTGTCGGCGCTTTAATCGTAGGAATGAATGAAAGATCAGAAATATTTGAGAGATTTGTTTTCGTCGCCACTCAAAATGCATTCATCGGAAACCTGAAATGGAACACAAAAATGGAAGCTTTTTTCGGTTTTGGATTGGCACAGCCGTTTTTCACAGAGCTATTTGGTTATTTTCCAGCACATTGGTTCGGGTTGGGAGAAAGTCTTCCAAAAAATTGCGCTTATGACTGGAGAACCTTAATTTTGAACAAGAAATCCACCGGAAAATTATTGCTTAAAACAAATGATTATTCTAAAAAATTAAATCAAAAAGTATTGGTTTTATATGCTGAAGATGATGTTTGGTTAACTGAAAAAGGGGTGAAAAGTCTTCTCAGTGATGTTTATTCTGATCTTAAACCGACTTACAGACTTTTGAAGACTTCTGAATCGGAAAAAAGTGAAATTGGGCACGTCAATTTTTTCAGAAGTTATAATAAAAAGCTTTGGAATATTGTTTTAGATAACATCAAAGGTTAAGCAGTAAAAATTCCCCTCCTTTGGAGGAGTGGATAAATTTTCAAGGAAAATTTAGACGGGGTGGTTTAAGCATAATCTACATTAAAATTTAATTCAAATGAGCAACGTTATAGAAAACACAATTCAATTCGTAAAGGAAAAACTTGAAGGAGCAGAAGCAGGACACGATTGGTTTCACATCGAAAGAGTCTGGAAACTTTCCAGAAAAATTGCTCAGACTGAAGAATGTAATCTGGAAGTTGTAGAACTTGCTGCTTTATTGCATGATATTGCCGATCCTAAATTTCATAATGGGGACGAAACTTTAGCCTTAAAAATCTCGAGAGAGTTTTTAGAAAGTCAGAATGTTGAAGAAAAGATTATTCAGCAGGTTTTGTTCGTGATTCAGAATATTTCATTTAAAAACAGGGGAGAAGCTCCCAAAGATTTACCAATCGAATTAAAAATCGTTCAGGATGCAGACAGAATTGATGCCATTGGAGCGATTGGAATTGGCAGAACATTCAATTTCGGAGGTTTTAAAAATAACCTTATGTATCATCCCGATATTCAGCCAAAACTGAATATGTCGAAGGAAGAATACAAAAAATCGAACGGAACAACCATTAATCATTTCTACGAAAAATTATTACTTCTGAAAGATTTGATGAACACTCATGAAGGCAAAAAAATAGCCGAAGAAAGACACCAATTTATGCAGACTTTCCTCGACCAGTTTTTGAAAGAATGGAATGTGGACTAAGATTCTGATGAGCTGTTTTAAATAAGTATCTTTGCGATATGGGATTTATCATTTTTGTTATTTTTCTGTCATTGGTTTTATCGCTGCTTTTTTCAAAACTGAAAAGGGGCAGATTGGGTCAGTTGGCTAAACTGTTCCGTATTGCAAGTGTTGTTTTTGCAGTTTCTATTTTTACCTATTGGTTTATCAAAAAATCTGTTGTTCGGATTGTAAACAATTCTTTGTCTCTGCAGGTGATCAATAAACTTCCACAACCGCTGGATTTTTATGTAATCAATGTAAATAATCTGGATGAAAATACACCTTTAGAAACCAAACACATCGGAAAAATCCGTCCCGAATACTACAGAATTGAATATTTGAAGATGAATAAATCTGATGAATACTGGATCGCAGGATTTTTAGGCAAAAAAAATCTTGTTTATTTTTCGCAGCATTCAGTTCCGAATAAAAATATGGATCAGATGATTGAAGTGCAGAATTACATCAACCAAAGCGAAAAACTATCGGCTATTGCTAAAAAAGAGATTGATGAAGACAATTATCAAAATATGCTGATGGGAATCTGGGTAACGCTTTGTTTTCTTTTACTATTTCTCAATTTCGTTTTGCTGGTCAGAAGAAAATAATTTAAAACAAACTCGGCATTTTATCTTGTCCCATTACCGGAATATGAATATCGGTTTTCCATTCTTTATTTAAATTCTCAATAAAATAGGCGGACAAAAGAGGTGATGCTTTTTCAATATTCTGATGAACAAAGAAATAGAGATTCTGTAAACCTTCTTTTTTCCATGTTGTAAGATGTTGCAGCCAGTCGTTTAGCCTTTCATAATCACTTTCTGCATTGGCTCCTACGTATCGGATGAATGCATTTGGTGTAGTCAACCGCATATGAAGCATATCTCTTCTTCCGGCGGTATCGACGATGATATTGGTAATATTGTTTTCTTCAAAAAGAGTACAGGTTTTGTCTAAAATTTCCTCATCTGTAAACCATTCTGTATTTCTTAACTCAATTGCTAACGGAACTTCTTTAGGCCATTTGTTAACGAATTGTTCCAGCCTTTCGTAATCTTTTGGCTTGAAATTATCATGAAGCTGAAGAAAAACCATTCCCAGTTTTTCATCGAAATTTAGAACTGCCGTTGCAAACTGAGTCACAACATCATCAATATTCAAAAGTCTTCTGAAATGTGAAACGGTATTGGTGATTTTAGGGAAAAATTTAAAATCTGCAGGTGTTTTTTCCTTCCAGGTTTGCACCTGCTCCGGTGTTGGCATTCCGTAGAAAGTTGCGTTTAATTCGATGGAATTGAATTGAGTTGCGTAATAGGTTAATTCATCCTTTGTTCCTTTCGGATAAAAACCTTTCAGATCGGTTTTGTTCCATTTTGCACAACCAATGGAGATGTTTTCAAGTCCTTTTTTATTTTGCTTTAAAATCTCTTCCGTTCTTGGATGGTCTTTTGGTAACTTAAAATCTATTTTTGAAGGGTCTTCTACTTGTCCGAATTTCATTAGGATTAGGTTTTAGCAATTATTAAACTACACTAACAAATATAAAACAAAAACCACAGAATTTCTATGGTTTATGTGTTAATCTGTTTTAAAATTACATTTGATTATTGCTAATCTTCCGGTTCTAGTTCAAAAATATCCTCCACCTTTTTACTGAAATATTTAGCAATTTTTAAGGCTAAGACCGTTGAAGGAACGTATTTTCCTGCTTCCATAGCATTGATCGTTTGTCTTGAAACTCCAATTTTTTTTGCTAGATCTTCCTGAGTAATATTTTTTAAAGCTCTTTCGATTTTAATGGTATTTTTCATTTTTTAAGCAATAAATAATTAAATCTGAAAACATACAATACCAATGGTAAAAACATAATCAGGATCATTACAGTGAAGAAAAGTGTTCCGAAGATGGTTAAAAATAAAATCAAAACAATGGAATAGGTGACAATAAGGCTCCAGAAAACAGATTTTAATCTTAAACTTGAAATATATTCATCCTCAATTTTTTCTTTGGAACAACCGATTAAAATTCCGCCGATAATGATTAAAATTCCAAAGAGATTTGGAAATAAATCTATTTCTGCATTTTTAAATAATCCTGGCTCTTCACTGCTGAAAGGTAGTCCTGAATTATAAAAAACAGGCAACGAAACTTCCGGAAAATTGATCAAGTTTGAAAGTGATAATAATCCCATAGCTAATGATGGAATAAAAATTAACCAGCCTATTCTTTTATAGCGGTGTGGGAAAAGTTGTAATGTATTCATGTCTATAATTTTTAATTATTCAAATGTAAAAAATATTTTACATATTGTAAAGCTTATTTTACTTTTTTATTTATGAATCATAAATCACTACAAAAAGTTTTCTAATAACCGTTATTTTCATCCCTGGATTTTTAACCACGATGAGCACTAAAGATTTCACAAGGAACACAATCGTTGTGAGCTTCGTGAACCACCATTGTGTACATTGTGTTAAAAAATAATCATGATGACAGCAAACAGCATTTATGGTTGAAAGTTTTTAAAACAAAAAAACCGCAGAAAAAATTTCCACGGTTTATTATATTCACAGCCAAAGAACTTGGCGCTTTTTACTTTTTACTTGGCTCTTATATTAAGCTTCACAAGCTGAACAAGTCACAAAATTCACCATCATTTCTTTAGAAACAGACGAACTTCTTTGATAGTATAGTGTTTTTACCCCTTTTTTCCAGGCTTCGATGTAAAGATAATTTACATCTTTTACAGGCATCGTTGAAGGAATCTGCAGGTTCAGAGACTGCGCCTGATCAATGTATTGCTGTCTTTGTGCAGCCTGAGAAATGATCTCCATCGGAGAAATTTCTTTGAAGGTTTTAAATACTGCTTTCTCGTCTTCAGTCAACTCATTGATGTGTTGTACCGAACCGTGATTCAGCATGATGGTTCTCCATGTTTCTTCGTTGTCAAGACCTTTTTCTTCTAATAATTTAGCAAGATATTTATTCTTACGCATGAAGTTTCCTTTTGCCAAACCAGCTTTATAGTAATTCGAAGCAAACGGCTCAATTCCTGGAGAAGTCTGGCCCAAAATTGCCGAACTGGAAGTTGTAGGGGCAATTGCCATTGTTGTTGTATTACGGATTCCGTAACCTTTTAATAAGTCTGGTTCTCCATAGATATTTGCCAATTCTCTTGTCGCGATATCAGCTTGTTCTTTAATTCTTCTGAAAGCTCTTGCATTGAACTGAGTCGCCTCAAAACTTTCAAACGGAATCATGTTTTTTTGAAGATAAGAATGGTAACCTAAAACTCCCAAACCAAGGGCTCTGTGACGCATTGCGAAGTTTCTAGCTCCCTGAAGGTAGTAATTTCCTTCTGTTTTCTCGATAAATTCAGATAAAACGGCGTCAAGGAAGTAGATAGCTAATTTTACAGCATCGGTATCTTTCCATTCATCGTACAATTCTAAGTTCATTGAAGAAAGACAGCAGATGAAAGACTCTTCTCTGGTAGACGGAAGCATGATTTCCGAGCAAAGATTACTTGCATTTACCGTTAAACCAAGATCTTTATAAACCTGTGGTTTGTTTCTGTTAACGTTGTCGGTAAAGAAAATATATGGTAAACCTTTTTGCTGACGGCTTTCCAAAACTCTCGCCCAGATTTTACGCTTATCCATATCGCCATCAATCATATCCTGCATCCAGTAATCAGGAACACAAATACCGGTAAACAGGTTTTGAATCGGGCTTCCGATGTCTTTGATTGATAAAAATTCTTCAATATCTCCGTGGTCAATATCCAGATATGCTGCGAAAGCACCTCTTCTTACACCACCCTGAGAAACCACATCCATTGCAGTGTCGAAAAGCTTCATGAAAGAAACAGCTCCCGAAGATTTTCCGTTGTCGGTAACGGCAGTTCCTCTGTTACGAAGTTCACCGAAATACCCTGAAGTTCCGCCTCCGATTTTCGTCTGCATAATGACTTCACCCATTTTGTGGGTAATTCCTTCGATGCTGTCCGGAATATGAACGTTGAAACAAGAGATTGGAAGACCTCTCTGTGTTCCCATATTGGCCCAGACCGGAGAAGAAAAACTGATCCAGCCTTTGGTAATCATTTCTTTGAAAGCAGGTTGTAGTTCAGGTTTGTATAGTCTTTTTGCTGCGGCAGTGGTAATTCTGTCAATCGCACCGTCTACGGTTTCTCCTTTCAGAAGGTAACCTCTGTTCAACATTTGCTCAGATTCTTCGTTGAGCCACCAGATATTTGTATTTTGTTCTTCCATGTTCTTTTATATTGTAAAATGTACGTTTGTACATTGATTTTTATTTTTTTAGGAGCTTCACGTTTGTGCTTCTCCTGAATGTTCTACCTGCTTTCGCTACTCGCTTTTTTCTCTTGCAAAGAAAAAGAGCTCAGACAGACCGCTCAATCAGAGCTAAGACAACGATTTGTTTTCTTTACACTTTGTCAAAGTTGAAAATCTTTGACAAAGTTTTTTAATTATTTCTTCAGAATCACACTTGTCAACTCAGGTAATAAATCAAGCAGCCTTTTAAATTTTGGCTAAAGCCAAATGTATTTTATCTTTTTGAAAACGGGCTAAAGCCTGTTTCTATGATATTTTCCAGTTTGTCATTGGCTACGCCGAATTTTCGATTTCCGAGGAACGAGGAATCTCTATTTTGTTTGTGAGATGCTTCGACTCCGCTCAGCATGACATCTCTAATACTATCTGTTTTGACGCTCGCTTCGCTCGCGCCCCTTATTCTATTTATTTAACTCCAACAGACTGTAAAATTTCTATTTTGTGAGAATCATTTAATCCGCTTTCGTCTCTTAATTTCTGAAATTCTTTGAAAGACGGAATATTTAATACCGTATTCTGTACTTCTTCGTTTTCATAATTTGAAAAATGAACAAACGTAACACCGTCTTCTTTTACAAAAACTTTATACTCAAATTTTGTGTGGTCTAAAGCTTTGAAGTCATTCAAAAACTGCTGAATATTGCTTTTGTTTTCATAAACAAATTCAGGTTTTACGGTATAAGTTACGATGACGTTGATCATGTTTTTATCTTTTTTTGTTACTGCGAGGAATAAATATATCTCTTAATAATCTTAACTTCTTAATTCCATCTTAATGTTTTAAAATTTAACCATTAAGGTCAATTAAGTTTTTAATAATATGAAGGTTGAGATTGCTTCACTTCGTTCGCAATGACAGATCTCTAATACTAACTGTTTCGGCGCTCGCTTCGCTCGCGCCCCGACTTGAACGGAGAGAAATGTATTTCAAAAATTTAGAAAATTTTTCCAGCCTTTCAGAGAAGGAGAATTTTAAAACAAATCATTCGCCGTTATACTCTTATCGTGCTTCGTATAATCTACAGGTCTTTTTGCAAAGAAATCATCCATAGAATTGGCAAAAACTTCCTCTTCAAACCACATTAATGGACGGTATTGTTCAGGAGAGATGTTGTATCTCGGAGCCATGTTGATCTTCTTTAAACTGTCATCAACACGATATTTCATAAAGTTGATTAAATCTTCTTTTGAGAATTTATCAAGCTCTCCCAATTCAAAGATCCAACTTAAGATTTCGCCTTCCAATTCAACAGACTGGTCTACCAAAGTATAAATATCTTCGATGTCAGAATCAGTAAGAAGATCGGGTTGTTCTTCACGAATTTTGTTAATCAAATAGATTCCTCCGTTGGCGTGAATCTGCTCATCAACTGAAGTCCAAGCGATAATATTTGAAACATTTTTCATATATCCTTTAAATCTCGTGAACGAAAGGATGATGGCAAACTGAGAGAACAAAGACACGTTTTCAATCAAAATACTGAACAGTAAAAGAGAAGATACATACTCTTTTGGCGTTGCAGAATTGGCGTGTTTCAAAACATTTGATAAGAATTCGATTCTTTTTTTAAGAGCAGGAACTTCTACAACATGCGTAAATTCTTCATTATAGCCCAAAACTTCCAGCAAACGAGAGTAAGCTTCTGAATGACGGAACTCACATTCTGCAAAAGTAGCTCCCAGACCGTTCAGTTCAGGCTTTGGAAGGTGGTTGTAAAGATTTCCCCAAAAAGATTTTACAGAAACTTCGATCTGAGCAATCGCTAAAAGTGCATTTTTTACTGCGTTTTTTTCGTGTGGCTCAAGCTGAGAATGAAAATCCTGAACATCGGCGGTGAAATCTACTTCCGAATGTACCCAGAACGATTTGTTGATGGCTTCTACAAACTGCAGAACTTCAGGATACTCAAATGGCTTATAACTTACTCTTTTATCGAAAATTCCCATATTAAATTGTATTGTCTTACTGTTTTACTTAAAAATAGATTCTGCAATGTGCTCAGAAAAAGATAAGTATTTGATTTTTTGAATGTTATTCAATTTTACAATCAAGCTTACTTCCTGTATCAAACTATCTACAAAGTTAGAAAACCAAGCCCTATTTTGAAAGAGGAAAACACTAAAAGGCTGACTTTTAACCTTAAAAGTTTTCCACATTTACATGAAACTCCCTTTGCCATTGGATTAGAGGAACTTAAGCTTGAGAAACAAATCCCAGACAAAGATAACAGTTAAACACATAATTTTATTTATTTGATAATCATTATTTTAAATATTAAACATGAAGAATTTTAAAGATTTTTTTATTCTTGTAACAAATTGTGTTTTATAACTACTTATAATGCATAAAAACATCCAAAGCTTAATGTTAGTAATTCAGGATTTACATAAATCATACGATACAGGAAAGAGTAAACTGCACGTTCTCAAGGGTATTAATCTTAATATTTCCGAAGGTGAATTTGTCTCTATTATGGGAAGTTCAGGTTCCGGAAAATCTACTTTGCTGAACATCATCGGAATTCTGGATGAGAAAGATTCCGGAGTATATGAGCTTGATGGTATTCCGATTGAGCATCTTAATGAAGTAAAAGCCGCAGAATACCGTTCAAAATTTTTAGGATTTGTATTTCAGTCTTTCAACCTTATTGGTTACAAAACGGCTTTGG
Organism: Chryseobacterium sp. CBo1; assembly: GCF_001693475.1. Taxonomy (NCBI): domain Bacteria; kingdom Pseudomonadati; phylum Bacteroidota; class Flavobacteriia; order Flavobacteriales; family Weeksellaceae; genus Chryseobacterium; species Chryseobacterium sp. CBo1. The sequence continues at coordinate 123,083 of NZ_MAUH01000004.1, read as the reverse complement.
AAAATGTTGCGCTCCCATTGTATTACCAAAATGTATCGAGAAAAGAAAGAAACCAAAAGGCTTTAGAATATCTCGAAAAAGTTGGCTTGGCGCAATGGGCAAACCACTTACCGAACGAGCTTTCAGGAGGACAAAAACAGAGAGTTGCCATCGCAAGAGCTTTGATTACCAATCCGAAAGTGGTTTTGGCAGACGAACCGACAGGAGCATTAGACTCAAAAACAACACATGATATTATGAAGCTTCTTCAGGACATCAACAACGAAGGGAAAACCATCATCGTTGTAACCCACGAACCGGATGTTGCGGCACAGACGAAAAGAAATGTTATTCTCCGAGACGGAATTATTGAAAGTGATGAGTTTATTAAGCAGCATGTCTTGTAAAAGATTCAAGTAAAAAGGCAAAAGAACCAAGTTAAAACTAAGTGGAAAATTTATTTTTTTTAATCACAAAAATTGTATTTCAATACTAAAATAAAATAAGGTAATCTGATATGATTGAGAAAGGGAGAGTTTACCTGGCTCTTTTATCTTTTTACCTGGCTCTTAAATTTAAAATATGTTTGACCTAGATCGTTGGCAGGAAATATTCAGTTCGATTCGCAGTAATGTATTGCGAACGGTACTTTCGGGCTTTACCGTGGCATTGGGACTCTTTATTTTTATTGTTCTTTTCGGAATTGGGAAAGGTTTGCAGAATGCCTTTACCGAAGGTTTTGCAAGAGATGCCCAAAACCTGATTTCCATATTTACCGGGAAAACGACCATTGCTTACAATGGTTTGCAATCTGACCGTACCGTTACGATGAATAATGAAGATTATGATTTTCTGGTGAATACCGATAAAGAAAAAGTTGGGTACGCTTCACCAAGATATACCGCCAATCTTCTTGTAAAATATGGGAAAGAAAGCGGAAATTATCAGATCAACGGTGCCAATATGGAAGAGAAGTATATCGAGAACCGAAAAATGCTTCAGGGAAGATATTTGTCTCCAATAGATCTTGAGAGAAAGCAGCATGTTGCAATTATCGGAAGAATGGTGCAACGTGACCTGATAAAAAACGGAAATCCTGTAGGAAAAGATTTAGATATTAACGGAACCATGTTTAAAGTGGTCGGAGTTTTTTCTGATGATGGAGGAGATTGGGACGAAAGACATATTACCATTCCGATCACTACTTTACAGCAGATGAAAAAGGGTTCAGATACTGTAAGTACGGTTTATATAGCATACGATGATAAGCTGACACCGGATCAGGCCATAAAATATGGAGATCAGCTGAAAGAAAAACTAAAATCACGTAAAAATGTTTCTCCGGATGATGAAAACGGAGTCCGTGTCTGGAACAATGCCCAGAATATGAGCGATACTTTTGTATTTATGGCGGTGCTTACAGGGATTGTCGGTTTTATTGGTCTGGGAACTCTAATTGCCGGAATCATCGGAATCAGCAACATCATGGTGTATATTGTGAAAGAAAGAACAAAAGAAATCGGAGTGCGAAAAGCGATTGGTGCAAAGCCAAGAAGTATTGTTGCGCTTATTGTTCAGGAAAGTGTTGTGATTACGGTAGTTTCAGGATTTGTAGGAGTAGGTTTGGGTATTGTGACGTTGAAGTTGATAGGAAACAATCTTGAAGAATTTTTCATTAAAAACCCAAGTGTAGGTTCAGGTGAAATCATCATGGCATTTTTTGCGCTTGTTTTCGCAGGATTTATTGCAGGTTTTGTTCCTGCATACAGAGCTTCGAAAATTAAACCTATTGAAGCACTGAGAACGGAATAGGAAAAAGTGAATGGTGAATCGTCAATTTTGCTTCGCAAATGAATTTTTTAAAACTTGAATTCACAATTGACTCGAAGAAATTGACAATTGACATTGAAAATAATTGACATTTTAAAGATGAACATTTTATTTAATAAAGATACATGGCAGGAGATTTATTATTCATTGAAGAATAATAAGCTTCGTACTTTTCTCACCATGATCGGCGTGGGTTGGGGAATGTTCTTGTACGTTGTGCTTTTGGGTGCTGCAAAAGGAATGGAAAATGGTTTTGATAAGCTTTTTTCTGGTTTTGCAACAAATTCTATATTTCTTTGGGCACAAAATACTTCTATTCCGTATGAAGGATTTCCGAAAGGAAGAGAAATGAATCTGAAACTTCAGGATATAGAAATGCTGCAGCGAAAAGTAAACGACATCGATTATATTTCTCCCAAAAATTCGAGAGGAAATTTCGGTAAAGCCGGAGAACAAATGTCGAGAAACGGTAAAACAGCAACTTATACGCTGAACGGAGATTATCCGATAGGAAATAAAATTTCAGAAAAAAAACTGATTTTCGGAAGATATTTGAATGATGCGGATGTTTCACAAAATAAAAATGTGGCGGTCATTGGTGAAGAGGTTTACAAAAACTTTTTTAATGCTAAAAAGAACGAAAACCCGATCGGTAAATCAATCAATATTAAAGGGATTTTCTTCAATGTGATCGGCGTTTTCAGAGTGAAAAAGGGTGGTGGTATGGATAATGACCAGACTGTTTTTATCCCGCTTTCCACTTTTACTAAAATATTTAATGACGGAGACAACGTCGATGTTTTTGCGATTGTAAGCAAACCGAATGCAGATGTAAATTCGGTTGAAGATAAAGTAAAAAACGAGCTGAAAAAGAAAAATAAGGTTTCGCCGGAAGATACCAATGCTTTTGGAAGTTTTAACCTTGGAAAAGAATTTAAAAAACTGACCGGATTTCTAAGCGGAATGCAGCTTTTGACCATCATCGTAGGAACTTTGACGATTCTTGCGGGAGTAATTGCCATTTCGAATATCCTTTTGATTACTGTAAAAGAAAGAACCAAGGAAATAGGGATCAGAAGAGCTTTGGGAGCAAAACCAAGCGAAGTGAGAAACCAGATTTTGCTTGAAAGTGTAGTGATTACACTAAGTTCCGGAATTCTGGGTTTTATTTTTGGCATTATGATCCTCATGCTGATGAACATGATGACGCAGAATCAGGACGAATTTCCTTTTTATAATCCGACGGTAAATTACGGAAATGTATTCGGAGCAATGTCAGTAATGGTTATTTTGGGATTAATTATCGGAATGATTCCGGCTCAGAGAGCGGTGAAGATCAGACCAATTGAAGCTTTAAGAACTGAGTAAGGATGATGAAAAGATTCTCTTTATTTCTGATTATTTTATGCTTTGGTATGGCTAAAGCACAGCAGAACGATTTTTTTGTGTTTAAAGAAAGCGAAGTTTACAGTCTGTTCAATTTCATGGAAACGGCTTCCAAAAAGCAGGGAACTTCATCAAATTACAGACAATATATTGAATCAAAATTATCAGGAGATCAAGAATTTCAGAAGCTTGCCAATGATTTTAAATCGATTGATTTTAATGAAGGAATCGTAAGACAGGATTATCCGAAAGGAAGAAATTACAGAAAAAGTTATCTTACATTATTAGTGGCGCAGTCTTTAAAGTCTAAAGATTTGAAAGATTTTAACGAAAGGATAACCGGAATACTTCCTGTAAATGAGCAGGTAAAAATGCTGGATATCCTTAAAAATGCACAGCCATACTTCAGGAAATATGTCTGGAATGATGGCGAATTGAAAATAAAAAACCAGATCTCCGATCTTAAAAAATACAGAGAGATGAGCTCTCAACTGTTTATAAAGTTTAATAAATTTTATAAATCTTCATGGGATCAGCAGATTCCGTTTTATGTAACGCTGTATCCAATTCCGGGAAAAAGCGGAAGTACAGTTTCTACACCTCATGCGAATGCTTTGTGTATAGGAACGCTTACGGATGCCAAAGATACGGAAGGAACTTTGAGTGTTACGATGCACGAAATGTGTCATATTCTGTATCATGAGCAAAGTCGCAACGTTCAGTTTGAGCAGGAGAAATATTTTAATGAAAACCCGTCTAAATATTCAAAGCTAGCCTATTCTTATTTTAACGAAGCGATGGCAACGGCTTTAGGAAACGGATATGCATGGAAGATGTTGAAAAAAGGAGTTTTGGATCAGGGTGAATGGTATAATAATACGACCATTGATCTTTTTGCAAAAGCAATTTATCCGATGACGGAAAAATATCTGGAAAGCAATAGGTCTATCGATAAAGAATTTATAAATCATGCTGTGAAAGTATTTGGAGAAACCTTTCCGGATGCTATTTATGAATATGATCAGAATTTTAATACCATTAATATTTTCACGGATGATATCGATGGCAATTATATTTTCGATAATTTCTTTGATTATTTTAATGCCAATAATGTCGGAGTAAGCAGCCCGATGAAAAATATTTCGCAGAGCCCGAAGCTTTTGGAAGACAGTTCATCTTTTATCATCATTTTAGATAAACAGCAGAAAGAATATCTGGAAGAATTGAAAACCGTTTTTCCTGAGATTAAAAATATTAAATATGACCAGTCGGTGCAGAACATCAGTTTTCTCGATTCAAAAGGAAGGATGATTGTATTGCTTTTCATATCTAAAAAAGAAGATCTGAAAGCCGCAATGGAAAAGCTTTCAAAACACAAGAAAATAGACAAAAATAAACTCATTCAATATTAAAATAAACGATACATATGAAATCCTACAAGATTACATATGGAAATTAAAAAAATAAAAATTTACATATGAAAAAGAAATTCACCCTGAAAAAAGCCATTTATATCCTTTTAGGGATCGTATTTGCGGTTGCTCTGATTTCAGGAATCGGATATGTGATTAAATCTAATTCTAAACAAAATGAAGCGTTCCTGACCAGAAAACCGACCATTCAGAATATGGAAGATAAGGTGATGGCAACAGGAAAAATTGTTCCCAAAGAAGAAATCGAAATTAAGCCCAATATTGCAGGTATTATCGATAAAATTTTGGTCGATGAAGGTGATAAAGTAGAGGCAGGGCAACTGATTGCCACTGTGAGAATCGTTCCTAATATCGCTGAAGTAAACAATGCACAGCAGAATGTTCAGAACGCACAGCTTCAAATTAATAATGCAAAAGCCAATGTTTCGAATATGCAGACCCAGTTTGCGATGTCTGAAAAATTATTCAAGCAGGGTGTGATTTCAAAACAGGAATATCTTACGGCTCAACAGCAATTGTACACCCAACAACAAACTTTGAAAAACGCAAATCAACAGTTGGTAACTGCCCAAAAATCATTGCAGATTGCTAAAACAGGTGCGATTCCTGAGTTACAAGGTTTAGCAACTACTCAAATCCGTTCAAAAGCATCAGGAACCGTTCTTGAAGTTCCGGTAAAAGTAGGAAGTCAGGTAATTGAAGCCAACTCATTCAATGCAGGAACAACGATTTGTTCAATCGCAGATTTAAGTTCATTGATTTTCCAGGGTGAAATTGATGAAGCACAAGCCGGAAAACTGAAGCAGGGAATGGACATGAACATTGTGATCGGTGCTTTGCAGAACAAATCTTTCCCGGGTAAACTGACGATGATCGCACCCAAAGGAAAAGACACCAACGGAACAATAAAATTCCCGGTTGAAGGTGATGTAAACAATCCAAATAACGAATACATCAGAGCCGGATTTTCGGCAAACGGAGAAATCGTAATGAGTTCTCAGAAAAATGCTTTGCTTTTGGATGAATCTCTGATTCAGTATGAAAAGAAAAATGGTAAAGACGTTCCTTTTGTTGAGGTAAAACAAAAAGATGGCAAGTTTAAAAAAGTAAATATTAAATTAGGCGCAAGTGACGGAATCAACGTACAGATTTTGCCGGGTTCAGGAATTGATAAAAACTCTGAAGTGAAAGTCTGGAACCCTTCTGACAAAGACAAAGAAGAACTAAAAGAAAAAGCGAAGAAATAACTTCGTCTCATAATAATTAAAAAGTCCCGACATGTCGGGACTTTTTGTTTTATGTTATAGATTTAAATTAGCTCAAAAACTTTATTTCTTTATCTTTAAAATTGTTTTTTGCAACGATTTTATTCATAGTAACCAACATTCTTTTGCGAAGCTTAGCTAGTTTTCTAATGTTTTTATCTTCGCTGTAATCAAAAATACTGTCTTTGAAGCTGAAGGTGTCTCCGTCTTTGAATTCGATTTTGTTTTTCTTCAGTTCTCCGAACAGCATAAGGTTGGTCATGCTCTCAAGGATATAATGTTCAGAGTTTTCTAAAGATTTTAAAGTGTTAAGCAATTGTTTTTTATATTTTTTCTTTCCCATAATTCAGACAATTTTTCTTTTAAGATAATGCAAATATAAATTTTTCATAAATAGTGTGTTTTAGACTGTTCAAAATTTATTCCGATTTTGAATTTTTCAGTATTTAAAAATATCCGATCATCAAGGAAAAATATATAAATACGCATTAAAACATGAGATGATCAATCAATTATAAATTAATAAGCTGATTGATAATAAATAATCTTTGGAAATTCCGTATTTTTGGGCTTGAAATTTAAAAATCTATAAGTAAATGGACATTATTTTTGACCTTATCGAAAAAGAAAGAGAAAGACAGTCTCACGGATTAGAGCTTATTGCTTCAGAGAATTTTGTTTCTGAAAATGTGATGAAAGCGATGGGAAGTGTGTTGACCAACAAATATGCAGAGGGATATCCGGGAAAAAGATATTACGGAGGTTGTGAAGTGGTAGATGAGGTTGAAACTTTGGCGATCGAAAGAGCAAAACAGCTTTTTGGCGTTGATTATGTAAATGTTCAGCCGCATTCTGGTTCTCAGGCAAATGCTGCAATTTATTTGGCGGTTTTGAAGCCCGGAGATAAAATTATGGGGATGGATCTTTCGATGGGAGGTCACCTTACTCACGGTTCTGCAGTGAACTTTTCCGGAATTCAGTATGATGTGGTTTCTTACGGAGTACAGCAGGAAACAGGTTTGATCGATTATGATCAAATGAGAGAAGTGGCTTTGAGAGAAAAACCGAAAATGTTGATCGCTGGTTTCTCGGCATATTCAAGAGATTTAGATTATGCTAAATTCAGAGAAGTGGCAGACGAAATCGGAGCGACTCTTTGGGCAGATATTGCGCACCCTGCAGGTTTGGTGGCTAAAGGATTATTAAATTCTCCGTTCGAACATTGCCACGTTGTAACAACAACTACCCACAAGACTCTGAGAGGTCCTAGAGGAGGTATGATCATGATGGGGAAAGATTTTGAAAATACGTATGGTCACAAAACGCCGAAAGGAGAAATCAAAATGATGAGCCAGGTTTTGGATGGTGCCGTTTTTCCGGGAATTCAGGGTGGTCCGTTAGAGCACGTTATTGCAGGTAAAGCAGTTGCATTTGCAGAAGCAATCGATGACCAATTCTTAACGTATGCAAAGCAGGTTAAATCTAATGCTCAGGCTTTATCTAAAGCGATGATTAGCAACGGATTTGATATTGTGAGCGGCGGAACAGACAATCACTTAATGTTGGTAGATCTTAGAAATAAAGGCGTAAACGGAAAAGAAACTGAAAAAGCTTTGGTAAAAGCAGATATTACTTGTAATAAAAATATGGTTCCTTTTGATGACAAATCTCCGTTCACTACTTCTGGTATCAGACTGGGAACTGCAGCAATCACAACAAGAGGTCTTAAAGAAAATGATATGGAAACCATCGCAGGATTAATTTCTGAAGTAGTTGATAATATCAAAAATGAAGAAGTAATTGCTGACGTTAGAAAAAAAGTAAACTCTTTAATGGAAGGTAAGGCTTTATTTAATTATTAATAAGTTTTTAGCTGTTGGCAATTTGCTTTTAGCTTTTTAAAAAATAAATCAAAAGAGGTGCAAAGTGTTTTGTGCCTCTTTTTTGCAAATTGTAATTTTGTACCATCAACCATCAACCATCAACCATCAATCATCAACCAAAAAAATGAATTCCGATAAAAAATTGTTCACATTTGAAGAAATAAAACAGAAACTGGTCAACTATTGTGTGTATCAGGATCGCTGTCATGCAGAAGTGGAGCAAAAGATGCGTGAATTTGTTTTGATTCCTGAAGCGAAAGAAGAAATCCTTTTGTATTTAATGAAGGAAAATTATCTGAATGAGGAGCGTTTTACCCGAAGCTACATCCGCGGAAAATTTTATATTAAAAATTGGGGAAAAACCAAAATTAAGATTAATTTAAAACAGAAAGGCATCACCGAAAAACTAATCTCTACCTGTTTTGATGAAATTGATGAAAATGATTATTTAAACATAATGACCAAGATCTACGGAAATTACGAGAGTAAATTAAAAGGATTACAAAATTATCAAAAAAAATCAAAGACTATTAAATATCTTCTAAATAAAGGCTTTGAATATGACTCTATTTTGCAAGTAATTGAAAATTAACAAATACATAATTTTAACGTTCATTAATATTATTTAGATTTGTCAGACGAAAAAAATAATTTATATGAATTTAAAATTACAAAGTAAATCAAGGACGATTTTTGCGTTTTTGATGGCTCTGTTCTCGGTCTGGGGATGGGGGCAAAATCTGATTTATAACTTAGATTTGGCTAATCAGAGTTCTGCTTTTGGAACCGCAAACACCTATGGTGCAAAATCGGGAACAGTAAGTGGAGTGACATGGTATGCAAATGCTGCATCTTGCCAATCGAGCAGTATTGTTTGGTTAGGTACTAACAATGCTACAAACTACAACAACTTAGCAAAGCTTAATGCTGGTGTCAACAATAGAGGTACAGCAATTGCCTCAGCATTAGGTATTCAGGCTTCCGCATCTGGTTATTATGCATTGGTGGGAGCAAATGCGATCAACAATGTAGGTTCTATAAAAGTTAAAGCAAGTGCTACTGGTGGAACTGTTCCAGCAACACTTTGGTGTTTATATACAACGGATGGAGGTGTAACATATAATATTTTAGGTTCTGTGTCTAGTCCGGGGGCAGTTGAGCAGACTTTTACACCAACTTCAGCGATTGCTAATGCTCAATATGCATTTGTTTTTTATTCAACAAGTGCTGGAACATTTAGAGCGCCTTATTTTGAATTCTATGAAGGAGCAGTAACTCAAACTGCTAATCCAAGTATTGTTGCAACAGGGACTTCAAATGGTATTGATACTTATTGGAATACGGCAAGTATTACTTTATCAAGTGCAAGTTCAGGAGCTTTAATTTATTACACAACGGATGGTACAACGCCTACTACCTCTTCTACGCAATATAATGCTCCATTCCAGATAAGTGTAACATCCGAGATTAAAGCAATTGCAGTAGCAGCCCCATTGACTGCAAGTACTGTCACTACGAAACAAATTACAATTACAAATCCTGCTGTAGCAACAATTCCTTACACTCAAACATTTACTAATACACTAGGAGATTGGGTAAATTATAAGGAATCAGGTAATGCGGGGTATGTAGGTTGGATAACAGCTGCAAATGGCGCGGAAAGTAATGGGTATCAAGAAGGAACTACAAAAGCGTGGCTAATTTCTCCGAAATTTACAGGTGCACAGGCAAATTCACTTTTATCTTTCAGCTATGCTTCTCAATATGAAGGTGATGACCTAAAAGTAGTATATTCTACAAATTATGCAGGTTATGGTGATCCAACTGCAGCTACTTGGACTAATCTTACAACAATTGCAGAAGCTTCTGGAACAGCAATTTCTACTGGAAGTCTAAACAATTTTGTTGTACCTGCAGCTGGAAATGTTCATATAGCATTTATTTACGAAGATGCCAGTACAGGAGGTTGGGCAATGTGGAGAGTTAGCAATCTTTCGATTAATGCTCCAGTTATAGCGGGTACAACATGGAACGGTACGACATGGTCAAACGGTACTCCTTCAGCAACAGTTGATGCGATTATTTCAAGTAATTATTCTGGAAGTGGTTTTGTTGCGCAGAATCTAACAATTGATCCAACCTATACTCTTACAATCAATAATAACGAAACCGTTACCGCAGGAAATGTAACGAACAACGGTAACATTATTGTAAATGACGGAGGTAATTTTGTTCAGACAACTGGCGGTGTTTATACATCTGGAACAGGAGCTTCTTTTATAACAAACAGAAACAGTGCAAGTGTTGGAGGAAAATATGTATTCTGGTCATCACCGGTTGCAAACCAGAATCTGTATACAGCATATGTAAATGGTTCTGCTGCTATTGCACCAACATACGTTATGACTTACGATACAGCAACAAATCTTTATCCTAACGTTACAAATGATAATGCAAACTTTACCAATAATGCAGGGAAAGGATATTCTGTAAAAGTACCTGCAAGTAACGCAACTGTAGCTTTTGGAGGAGGTTCTCAAATTCCGAACAATGGTACCGTGAATGTAGCATTAGCAGGAACATCTGGAGGTATCAACAATTTTAATTTAATTGGAAATCCGTATCCTTCTAATATCGATTTGAATGCCTTCTATTCTGCAAACCAATCTTTATTAAATTCAACATTCTGGTTTTGGGACAACACAACAGGGAATGTTACTACACAAACAGGTAATACTTCGGTTAATGTAGGTTATGCTACGGTGAATGCTGCGGATCCTGCTGGCAACACATGGGTAGAAGCACCGGGAACACAGACTTATAATAATACTGTTCTTAATGCAACAGGAAATATTGCAAAAGTGGGGCAGGGCTTTATTGTAAAAGCGCTTGATGCCGGAAATGTTTCGTTTACAAACGCAATGCGTTCTTCAAGTGTTGGAGGTACATTAAACAAAAATGCAAGTTCAGGTAAATTCTGGATTAAATTAACGACTTCTTACGGAAATACAGTTACTCAGGCAATCACATACAGTCAAGGTGCTTCAGATGCTTATGATGTATATGATTCTAAAGCTATGGGTATGGGTTCTGATGCATTCTATAGTTTAGCTGGTGCTGAGAAATTAGTGATCCAGGGTAGATCATCTTTCAATAATGATGATGTTGTTCAGTTAGGAAACAAACATTTCGAAAACGGAAACTTTATTATTTCTTTATCTCATAAAGAAGGTCTGTTTGCAAATGGTCAGGATATTTATCTACATGATAAACAAACGGCAACTTATACAAACCTACAGTCTGGAGCATACAACTTCTCAGCTAATGCAGGAGATTTCACAAACAGATTTGAGATCGTATATAAATTAAATGTATTATCTACCAACGAAACAGAAAAAGGAACTTTTGAAGTATACAGAGACGGTGAAGATTTTGTGGTGAGAAATAATAAAAACATTCAGTCTGTTGAAGTTTTTGATGCAGCAGGAAGAAAAGTTCAGCAAGTAACTTCTAATTCAAAATCGGTAACTGTAAAAGTTCAGGCTAAAGGTCTTTATATTCTAAAGGCAATTTCTGAAGGTAAAGAATATACTCAAAAAATAATTAAATAAGAAGATGATGAAAAATATAGTAACAGGATTTTTATTGATTATTTCTAGCATTGCATTTGGGCAATCAGATAATCCTTATGTTTATGACGAACCAGAAATGTCTACAATGGCAGATGGTGAAAATCCGGCTGGACCGGGAGATCCAAAGTTGGTTCCAATTGATGATTATATTCTGGCTCTAATTGTGGTTGCTGTGATCTTTACTTTTGCCTATGCAAAAAGAAAGAAATTGTCTGCAGAATAATCGTCAAAAATCAATTAATCTATATAGACTTCCGAAACAAATTTTCGGAAGTCTTTTTTATATTACTCATAATTAATAAATTGTATAACAGAAGACTTTGTTTTGTAAAATTTTTATTCATTTATGTTTTTTATTGAATTTTTTTTACATTAATTTGTGATTTGTGTTAATTTTAAAATATATAATTTTGTTTAAAATAAAATATCTCCATTACTAATTTTTTTATAGAAATAATATGATTATATTTGCCAAAAATAATTGAAACACCGAAATGTTGAATGAAAAAGCTTAATGATGCTTTTGCTGCCTTGTATAATGGGGATAATATTGTGAAACTCACAGAGCTAAGATATATACCAAGATGGATTGTAATTTTGATAGATGTTTCTATTGTATTATTCTCAATTCTTCTTTCTTATTTTTTTCTCGAGAAACTTCATGTAAGTGTCAACTTTCCGCAGTATTTATTTGAACAAAAGCTTTTATTGATTGCTGTAAATGTACTGTTTATGTTTGTTTTTAAAACATATGCAGGAATTATCAGGCACTCTACCTTTTTTGACTTGTTTAAAATCATCCTGTCTTCGGGATGTACTTTGTGCACTCTTTTGTTGATCAATGTGGGAACGGAATTTTGGCTTCAGAACCCTTTGTATCTGTATCCTAATTTATTTCTTTACTTCTTTATTTCGGTTTCCATCATGTTTTTTTTCAGAATGGTTACCAAACAGTTCTTTAATATCTTGATAGATTATAAGGGGTCATCTTCCAAAGTAAGAGTTGCTGTAGTGGGAGTAGGTGATGCTTCTGTATCTCTGGCTAGAGCAATTTTACATAATCCAAATTATCCTTATCGTTTATCGGGGTTTCTTACAAAAAGATCCGATTCGCATAAAGCTGTTCTTTTGGGGCATAAAATTTATAATATTGACCACTTTTTCAGTAATAAAAACTTAGTAAGCCGGTTTGATGCAGTTTTAATTATTAAAGAAATTATGACCAAGCACGAATTGGAAGAATGGATGACCCTTGCATTAGACAATGGGTTAAAAGTTTTGAAAGCACCTACTCTCAGTAAAATGCGTGATTCTGATCTCGTTGGTGGAATTCGCCAATTGCAGATTGAAGATTTACTGAATAGAAGACCGATTAAAATCGAAAATGAAGAGGTAAGAAGAAGGCATTTTGAAAAAAATGTATTGGTTACGGGTGGAGCAGGGTCTATTGGAAGTGAAATTGTTAGACAGGTTTCGCAGTTCAATCCATCACTTATCGTTGTTCTTGATCAGGCAGAATCTCCTTTATATGAATTGGAATTGGAGCTTATTGAAAAATTTCCAGAACAAAAGTTTAAATTTGTTTTGGCTGATATTTCAAATAGTTACAGACTGGAGAAAATTTTTGAAACTTATCAGTTCTCAATGGTGTATCATGCAGCAGCATACAAGCATGTTCCGTTGATTGAAGAAAACCCACATGAAGCAATTTTTGTAAATGTCTTGGGAACCAAAAATTTAGCTTCATTATCAAAAAAATACAAGGTAAACCGTTTTGTAATGGTTTCTACAGATAAGGCGGTGAACCCTACTAATGTGATGGGGGCATCCAAAAGAACGGCAGAACTTTTCGTACAGTCATTGCAGAATTCTGAAGGAAACATGACGAAATTCATTACAACCCGTTTTGGGAATGTTCTAGGCTCTAATGGATCAGTAATTCCACATTTCAGAAAACAAATTGAAAAAGGAGGTCCTGTTACGATTACGCATCCAGATATTATCCGTTATTTTATGACAATTCCGGAAGCTTGCGAACTGGTACTTCAGGCAGGAACCATGGGACAGGGTGGAGAAATCTATGTTTTTGATATGGGGGAGCCTGTGAAAATCTTAGATTTGGCGAGAAGAATGATCAAATTATCCGGCTATACTCCCGATATAGATATTGAAATTAAATTTATCGGATTAAGACCCGGAGAAAAATTATACGAAGAACTCTTGAGTAACAATGCAACAACAGTTCCTACCCACAATGAAAAAATAATGATCTCTAAAGATCCTTCATTAGGATTTGATGAAATTGAAGTCTTATGTAAGCAGATCGTTAAATCTGCTGTTAAGAGAGATAAATTGCAAGTGGTAAAGCTTTTGAAAGATATTGTCCCGGAATTTATAAGCAACAACTCAGAGTTTGAAATTTTAGATAAAAAAGAAGTTGCTCCGGCGAATATTGTTATTGACAATTAGTTTTTAACTAAAACTTGTTAATTTATAAAAAGGTGAATTAACATTTTAATAAACAAGCAAATTTTGTTTAAAGAATAATAATCCTATTTTTGTGAAAAATTTATCAGAAATGATTTTAAAAAAATATTTTGTTTACGGTTTTTTAAGTTTAGCAATCTTTTCATGTGCTCCAAGACAGGAGATTAATTATATGAAGGATATTGAAAGCATCGCCTTAGATAATTCCATTAAAAACAGCCGTAGTACTTTACAACCCGGAGACCAATTGATTATTATGGTAACGGCAAAAGATTTGGATGTGGTAAAACCTTTTAATCAGGCATATTCTTCTAGTGCAACAACCACACAATATTCTAATCCTAGTTCAAATAGTCTTCCACAACAGATTCCCGTTTCAGGACCTACATATAGTGTAGATACAGATTATAATATCGTTTTCCCACAAATCGGAAAAGTAAGTGTTCACGGTGAAAATGTAGAGAGTTTTAGAGTAAAACTTGCTGGATTGATTAGCCAATACGTAAAAGAACCTGTTGTAGATGCCAAATTGATCAATTTCAGAGTTTCTGTAGTTGGTGAAGTTGCAAAACCAGGAACCTATGTTATTCCGGATGGTACTACTACAGTATTGGGAGCACTTGGATTAGCAGGTGACCTTACTCCATTTGGAGTTAGACAAAATGTCTTAATTGTTAGAACTGTTGATGGTGTTATTACACAGAACCGTATCGATCTTACAAGTGCACAATTTATCAATTCACCTTATTATTATTTAAAGCAAAATGACGTTATTTATGTACAGCCAAATTCCAATAGAGAAAAAGCTGCAAGAGTAGATCCGAATACGGGTTTGTATATTTCTGTAGCATCAGTTCTTGCCTCTTTGGTAATCGGGGTTTTGGCATTAGTTAAAAATTAAGAAATTTATTTACGAAAGTTATTTTTTATAGTGGATTATAATCAAAACCAGGAAGAGTTTCAGGAAGAAACACTCAATATCAGAGAGATTATCCGACCATATATTTATAGATGGTATTGGTTCATCGTGGGCTCGATAATAGCGGTTATTTTAGCGTGGTTTTTTTTACGTTACAGTGTACCCATCTATAGTGCAGAATCAACATTATTGATTAAAGAGGTTAAAAAATCAACTTCCGGACAACCTGAAATGTCAGTTATTTCTGAACTAGGAGGAATCGGCGGTATGGGAACCAGTTCTGTTGATAACGAAATTGAAATTCTTAAATCTAAAAAGCTGATGCTCTCTGTGGTGAGAGAAAAATCTCTTGAAACTAGTGTGTATGCAAAAGGGAAAATAAAAGAAACAGAGCTTTATAAAGAAAGTGCACCATTTATTGTTCGTGTTATCAGCGAAAAGAAAAAAGCGAGATACCCTGGTAAGAATGTAATAGCCAAAATTGAAGGCAATAAGATTATCATTGAATCAGAAGATTTTAAAAAAGATATTGTTGCTGAATTTAATAAATCAGTAAGTATGCCTTTTGGTGTAATTATATTCCAAAAAAATGAAAAATATAATCCTTCTCCAAGCGATAAATCAGTAAAAGAATTCAGACTTCAGTTCATGTCAGGGATGAACAGAGCAAGATATTATTTAAGTAAATTAAATGTAAGTTTAGTTCAGAAGGAGGCTACTGTTTTAAAAATTTCAATTACCGATCCGGTTGCTGATAAAGCAGAAGATATTCTGAATGCTTTGGCTATTAATTATAATAAAGAAGCTGTTCTTGATAAAAATTCTGAAGCTCAGAAAACGGCAAGTTTTATTGATGAGAGAATAAACCTTATCGGGAAAGAGTTAGGAACCGTTGAAAATCAAAAAGAAGATTTTAAAGTAAAAAATAATATTGCCGATATTCAAACAGAGGCAGAACTTTCTCTGGAGACAGCAATGAAAAACCGTCAAAGCCAACTAGAAGTAGAATCACAGCTTGAATTGGTGAATGGTTTGATTAGTGACTTAAACAGACAAGGAAATTATCAGGTACTTCCGTTGAATGTTGGTTTGACCGATTCAAATATTACTTCTGATATTTCGGCGTATAACCAACTCGTAATTGAAAGAAACCGTTTGCTTGAAAACTCTACAACAGCAAATCCTGTTGTTCAGGATGCAACAAAACAGATAAGCAGTATGAGAAGTGCAGTACTGCAAAGTCTTCAAAAAAGTAGATCAGGGCTACAAATTTCAAGAAATACCATTTCGGGAGAACTTAATAGATTGTCAGGTAAGATTTCAAAAATTCCTGTTCAGGAGAAAATGTTCCGTAGTATTGAAAGACAGCAGAATATTAAAGAACAGCTTTATCTTCTTCTTCTGCAAAAAAGAGAAGAAGCGGCCATTTCATTGGCAATTGCAGCACCGAAAGCAAGAATCGTTGATGATGCTCTGGTAAATCCTGTTCCGGTATCTCCTAAAAGGATGATTATTTATTTAGTTGCTTTTATTATCGGATTATTGATTCCATTTGGGATTATTTATTTATTAGAATTATTCAATAATAAAGTTAAAACCAAGCAGGAATTAGAAAAACTGGCTAATGGAGCTACAGTAATCGGAGAATTACCTTCTTTAGAAAAAGGAGATCCTGAAATCGTACAGCTGAATGACTTGTCACCCTTGGCAGAAGCTTTCAGAATATTAATCACAAATATTAATTTTATGTTGCCTAAAAATAAAAAAGGCAATGTGATTTTTGTAACATCTACGGTAAAAGGAGAAGGGAAAACTTTTACGTCCGTAAATTTAGCCTTAACCTTAGCCACACCGCGCAAAAAGGTTATTATTATTGGTTCAGACATTAGAAATCCTCAGTTGCAGAGATATAATGAAAGTAGAAGAGGGTTGATCGGATTGTCTGAGTTTATGTATGATGATCAGATGGAAGTGTCTGAAATTATTCATCCAACATCTTTTAATCCTTATTGTGATGTAATTTATTCAGGAGCAATTACACCAAATCCGACAGAATTGCTATCCAACGGGAGGTATCAGGAATTAGTAGATAAACTGAAACCTATGTATGATTATATTTTACTAGACACAGCGCCTTTAATGCTTGTAACAGATTCATTCTTGATTTCAGACGTAGCAGACGTTACGGTTTATGTAACAAGATCTGGTTACACTGAAAAAGAATTGGTTGGTTTTATAAGCAAACAGATAAAAGATAAGAAAATCAAAAATGTAGGTTTGGTACTTAATGATGTCAGTAAAATTCATAGTGGCTATGGTTATGGCAAATATGGTTATGGATATTCAGCAGATGCACATAAGCCTTGGTGGAAAAAAATATTAGAAAAATAGACTTTTAAAGATTATTGGTTGATTCAAACTTAAAATAAAACAGAAAAATCAATTAGTATCTCGAGGCATGTTAGTATGGAACAACAGAAAATTGCAATAATAGGTTTAGGATATGTAGGTTTGCCTTTGGCAAGGCTTTTTGCAACCCGTTATCCGGTGGTAGGTTTTGATATTAATCAGAAGAGGATAGAAGAATTGCAGAAAGGAAAAGATACTACTTTAGAAATCGATGACAATATATTGCAGTCTGTTTTGTTGAGTCAGAATTCTTTCAGTAAAAATATGAACGGATTATTCTGTTCTTTTTTAGCCAAAGACATAGAAGACGCTAATATTTATATAATTACAGTTCCCACACCAGTAGATAAGCATAATCATCCGGATCTTACACCTTTGTACAAATCCAGTGAAACTGTTGCTAAAGTTCTGAAAAAGAATGATATTGTTATTTACGAATCTACAGTGTATCCTGGTGTTACGGAAGAAGAATGTGTTCCTGTTTTAGAAAAGGTTTCTGGCTTAAAATTCAATGAGGACTTTTTTGTAGGATACTCTCCTGAAAGAATTAATCCTGGAGATAAAGAACATACGGTTGATAAAATATTAAAAGTAACATCGGGTTCAACACCGGAAATTGGTAAAATTGTAGATCATCTTTATAAATCTGTTATAACGGCAGGAACTCATCTGGCTCCGACGATTAAGGTAGCAGAAGCTTCAAAAGTGATTGAAAACTCTCAAAGAGATATCAATATCGCTTTTATGAATGAGCTTGCAAAGATTTTTTCATTGATGGATATAGATACCCATGATGTATTAGAGGCAGCCGGAACAAAATGGAATTTTCTGAAATTTAAACCAGGATTGGTAGGAGGACACTGTATTGGTGTAGATCCTTTTTATCTCGCTCAGAAAGCTCAGGATATTGGCTATTATTCGGAACTTATTTTAGCGGCCAGAAGGCTGAACGATTCCATGGGTGCATTCGTGGCTTCACAAGTTGTAAAGCTGATGATCCAAAACGATATAAAAGTTAAAGGATCTCAAATCTTAAATTTAGGAATAACTTTTAAAGAAAATTGTCCTGATATCAGAAATTCGAAGGCAATTGATGTTATTACGAATTTAGAAGAATATGGAGCAATAGTAACTACTTATGATCCTTGGGCAGATCATAATGAAGTGATGGATGAGTATAATATCAAATGCTATACAGAATCCAATTATTTAGAGAAAGGTGAAAATTTCACAAGCAAGTTTGATGCTGTAATTTTGACCGTTGCACATCAGGAATTTTTAGGTATTGATCTTAAAAAATTAATGAACGAAAAAGGAATTATTTACGATGTTAAAGGAGTTTTGGAAACCAATATAGTTGACAAAAGATTATAATAACTTTAAACATTAAAACATAATTGAATCAATAAGTGTGAACCTTCTAACATAATTTATAATATGAAGCCCCAAATTATTAATCTTCCAAAGATATTAGATAAACGTGGTAATTTATCATTTTTTGAATATCCCAATCAACTGCCATTTGATATAGCACGTACCTATTGGATCTACGATGTTCCCGGCGGAGAAGTGAGAGGAAGCCACGCTTTTAAAGAGCAACAGGAATTTATTGTTGCGCTTTCAGGAAGTTTTGACGTAGTGTTGCACGATGGGGAAAAAGAAGAAAGGTTTTGTCTTAACAGATCATATCATGGTCTATATATACCTAAAATGTATTGGCGAACGCTTGAAAATTTTTCGACAAATTCGTTAGCATTAATTGTTTCAGATAAGAAGTACGAGAAGAATGACTATATCAGAGATTTTGAACAGTTTAAAAATTTGAAAAGTGCTTTATAATATAGATGATTGCAGTATAGTAACATTACCTGTCGTTCACAATGATAATGGTAATATTATAGCTTTGGAAAACAGTGAAAACATCTCGTTTGATATTCAAAGAATTTACTATTTATATGATGTTCCAATGGGTGCCGAACGTGGTGGTCATGCACATTATGATTTGCAACAATATGTAATTGCAGCTAGTGGATCATTCACATTTATTTTAGATGATGGAATCAATAAGAAAGAAGTCTTCCTTAATCATCCTAATAAGGCATTGCATATAAAGCCAGGTATTTGGCGTGAGATGAAAGATTTTTCAAGTGGAAGTATTTGTCTTGTTCTTGCATCAATGAAATATACCGAAAATGATTACATCAGACAATATGAAAAATTTTTAGATTACAGAAAAAAATGGAAATAGAAAGATACGGGATAAAATTACGATCTGTAAATATTGATGATGCTGAATTTATCATCATGCTTAGAACAGACAGTAAAAAAAGCAGATTTATTTCTTCGACAGGTTCTGATATTGAGCTTCAAAAAAAATGGATCGAGGGATATATAAAAAGAGAAGCAGAAAATAAAGAATATTATTTCATAGCAATAGACGAGAAAGGTGAGAAATTTGCTACATACAGAGTTTACAATATTGAGGACGATATCTGCGAAATAGGAAGTTGGGTATCTAAACCGGGATATGAGAATACAAATAACTCAATAAAAGTAGATCTTATAATGAAAGAATTTGTATTTGAAACACTTAAATATTCTAAAGTAAGATTTGAAGTCAATAAGGCAAATACTTCAGTAGTAAAATACCATAAACTTTTTAATCCAATTCTAGTTAGGGAATCTGAAGATAATAACTACTTTATTTTAGAAAAGGAAAATTTTGAAAGCAGAAGAAATAAGATTTTTAATAATATTAAATAATTATACAAATGGATATCAACAGTTTTATAGATAATTTTAAATCGCAGCTCGAAAATGATACTTTTATTATAGAAGCTGATACTGATTTTGTAAAAGCTGAATTTTGGGATTCTTTAACCAATATGGTGATTACGGTAATGTTAGATGACGATTATAATATACAAATGAGTTCTGAGGAACTAAACAGTTTTGGTTCTGTGCAGGAGTTATATGATTTTGTACAAAGCAAACAGCAATGAAAAGTTATATAAAGTATATCTCTACTTATGTTCCTTCGGTAAAAATTACCAATCAGGATATTGCTCAGCGCTTCCCTGAATGGGATAGCGATAAAATATTCGAAAAGATAGGTATTAAAGAGAGATACATTGCCAAACCGGATGAGTTTGTTTCGGATATGGCGGTAAAAGTTATTCAAAACTTAGCTGAAGAACATAAAGTTAATTTATCTGAAATTGATTATTTTATTTTATGCACACAATCACCAGATTATCAGCTTCCAACTACAGCCTGTATCGTTCAGAATAAAGTGGGACTTAATAAGCAATGTGGTGCAATAGATATTAACCAAGGATGTTCCGGATATATTTACGGACTTTCTTTGGCATCCTCGCTGGTTGCTTCAGGTAATTTTAAAAATGTACTTCTGGTTACCGCCGATATGTATTCTAAAGCTATTCATCCTGATGATAAAGGCAACACAAGTCTTTTTGGAGATGCAGCAACAGCAACGCTGATTTCTACAGAAGGAAAATATGAAATAGGCAAATTTACGCTGGGATCAGACGGATCGGGCGCCGATAATTTAATCATAAAGAACGGCGCAACAAAAAATCAAAAAGATCTTGCGACTGAAAATTTAGAAAATTACCTCTTTATGAACGGTTCTGCAATCTTCGACTTTACGGCTAAAAATGTTCCCGATTTGGTAAATGACAATTTGAAACTCAACAATCTTTTGAAGGAAGAAGTCGATCTGTATGTTTTTCATCAGGCGAATACTTTCATGCTTAATTTTTTGCGTAAAAGAATAGGCATTGCAAGTGAAAAATTTCTTTTGAATATGGAGAACTATGGTAATACGGTTTCGTCATCCATACCTTTGGCATTTAAAGCATCTTTTGATAGGAACTTTGATAAAGTAATGTTTGTAGGTTTT
Source organism: Chryseobacterium sp. CBo1 (assembly GCF_001693475.1). Classification (NCBI taxonomy): domain Bacteria; kingdom Pseudomonadati; phylum Bacteroidota; class Flavobacteriia; order Flavobacteriales; family Weeksellaceae; genus Chryseobacterium; species Chryseobacterium sp. CBo1. The sequence continues at coordinate 101,938 of NZ_MAUH01000004.1, read as the reverse complement.
GGTGTGGGGTATTCCTGGGGCGCAGTTACAATTTTTAAATAATACAAATGGTCAAATTTTTAGATTTACAGAAAATAAATCTTGCACATCAGCAGGAAATTGAAGAAAGACTTCTTAATACTTTCAGATCCGGATGGTATCTGCTTGGAAATGAAGTAAAAATATTTGAACAGAATCTATCTCAGTTCATAGGCGCTAAACATGCTATTGGAGTAGCTAACGGACTCGATGCATTGAGACTCATCATAAAGTCATATATTGAGCTGGGAGTAATGAAGGCGGGAGATGAAATAATTGTTCCGGCAAATACATACATCGCTTCACTGCTTGCTATTTCAGATAATGGTTTAATGCCTGTATTGGTAGAGCCAGATCCTGAAACTTTTAATATTGATATTTCCAAAATAGAAGAAAAAATAACTTCCAGAACCAAGGCTATCATGATAGTACATTTGTATGGGAGAATTGTTTTTTCAGAGCAATTACAGGAAATTGCAAAGAAACATCACCTGAAAATTATAGAAGATAATGCTCAGGCAATTGGTGCTGAATTGAAGGGAATAAAATCAGGAAATCTTGGCGATGCAGCTGGTTTCAGCTTTTATCCGGGTAAAAACTTAGGTGCAATTGGTGACTCAGGCGCAATAACTACTAACGATGATGAGTTGGCTAAAACAATTCGTGCGTTAGCAAATTATGGCTCTAATCAGAAATATGTAAATATTTATCAGGGTTTAAACTCCAGATTAGATGAAATTCAAGCTTCAGTTCTAGATGTAAAGCTTAAATATATTGATGCTGAGAATGCCAGAAGGAGAGAGATTGCGAACAGCTACGTTACAGAAATCAACAATAAAAATATTACACTCCCTCAATTGCCAGAGAATCAGGAAGAGCATGTTTGGCATTTATTTGTAATCAGAACTCCGGAAAGAGAAAAATTACAAAATTACCTTACCGAAAAAGGAGTGCAGACCCTAATTCATTATCCTATTCCGCCACACAATCAGAGAGCATATAAAGAAATGAATACGCTGACTTTCCCTGTAACGGAAAAAATCCATAACGAAGTATTAAGTTTACCGATAAGTCCGGTAATGACTGATGAAGAAGTTGACACTGTTATTGAGTGGATAAATAGATTTTAATGAAATTAGGTAGAACAGCAGTTTATTCTGGATTAATTACTTTATCAAAAACTCTGGTAGGTTTTATATCCACCAAGGTTATTGCAATCTTAATAGGTCCTGCTGGTGTAGCAGTAGTTGGTGCATTTATTAATTTTATTGCGATCATTCTAGCTTTTGGAAATGGTGCAATAAATAATGGGATTGTAAAGTATACAGCTGAATATGCGGGAAATGATACTAAGAGTTTTAAACTTTTTAATACAGCTCTTTATATATCTATTTTTTGTTCAGTAGTATGTTTAATTATTTTGGTTGCTTTTTCCGGTTTTTTTTCAAAAATTATCTTTAATACTGATATTTATACCAATATTATTATTTGTTTTGGCCTAACGATTATTTTTTATTCATTAAATACCTTACTAATTTCTATTTTAAATGGAAGGGGGCTGATCAATATTTATACGATAATCAATACATTAGGAAGTTTTATTTCCCTTGTCGTTACATGCTGTTTGGTATATTTCTTTAGGGTTGAGGGGGCGCTGTATGCATTAATAATGACTCAGACAATTCTATTTTTTGTTTGTTGTTATTTTTTTTTCAAAAAAACTTCTTATACAGTTAGAGATTTTAAACCAATTTATAATAAAATAATTGGGAAAAAGCTTTTCCAATATAGTTTTATGGCAATAGTAAGCGCTCTGACTGTACCTGTTTCGCAGATAATTATTAGAAATATCATCATTAATCTTCAAAACATAGATGAGGCGGGTATTTGGCAGGGGATAATGAGAGTTTCGGATGCGTATTTACTAATTATTTTAACAGCGCTTGGTACATATTATTTACCAAAACTATCATCACTAAAGACAAACGATCTTATAAGAAAAGAGGTCCTATATGGCTACAAATATATAATACCAATAACGGCTGTAGGTTTAGTAATTGTATATTTCTTGCGATTTTTTATTATAAGGTTACTTTATTCTGAACAATTTTATGAAATGACTGATTTGTTTTTATGGCAGTTAGTAGGTGATTTTTTTAAAATTACTGCATATTTATTGGCTTACATTATGCTGGCTAAGGCACAAATGAAAATATATATCATAACAGAGATTATCTTTTCATTTACCTACGTAGTTTTCAGCTATTTTTTTGTGAAGCGTTTTGGCTTGGTTGGTGCAACGTATGCATTTGCACTAAATTATTTTTGCTATATGATCGTTTTATTTATTTATTTTAAAGACTTACTGCTTAAAAAGGATGCAATATTTAAATTTTAGTTCAATTACATTTTTTTATCCCAGTAGGATAGTGGGTGGAGCTGAGTTTTTGTTTTTTAGACTAGCTAAATATCTTATTGATAAGCATAACATTGAAGTTAATTATATTGATTTTCATAATGGTGTAGTTGCAGATATGCTTCTAAAAAATAATTTAAAATTTAATCATTTATATTATACAGGACAAAATACTATTAACATAGACGATAAATCTGTCGTTATATCTCCTTTATCATCTATATATGAGATTAACAGTATGTTGAATGGAGATTTTAAGATTTTACTATGGTCTATTCATCCTTCAGGATTATATGATGTCCATAATGGTTACAGTAAATATAATCCTTTTAAGAAATCCCTTATGAAGATCGGTGAAGATCTAGAAAAACTTATCGTAAAAAAAGGGGTGTATTTTATGGATGGTACAAACCTCAATTATCAAAAAGATATTTTTAAATTTCGACTTGCTCCAGAAGATTTTATGCCTATTTTCTGTGAACAACGTACAGGCATTAAAAAGTCATTAACACAAAACTACATTAATTTGGGATGGGTTGGGAGACTAAGCAATGATAAAATATCTGCTTTAATTAATGTAATACATCATACCATAGAATATGCGACGCAGAATAAGCATTTAAATTTTGTTATTCATATTATAGGCGAAGGCAGTGAAAAAAATAAAATTGAAAATATAGTTTTACCTAAGAATGTTGAAATAAAATTTTTAGGAACAATGCTTGATGAAATTTTAGAAAATTATATTAACAAAAACTTCGATGTAGCTTTTGCAATGGGTACTTCCGCTTTAGAAATCGGAACTATGAGAAAAGCAGTAATAATTTTAGACTTTTCTTATGACCCAATTCCTACGGATAATAAATTTAATTGGTTATTTGATTCTAAGGACTTTAATGTTGCAGAGAAATATAATAAAAAATTATCACGGGATTTATCTTTCGAAGAAATTATGTCAACGGTTTTATTAGGTAATAATTACGCTACTGGAGATCTATGCTATGAGTATGTGATAAAAAATCATTCAACTGATGCAGTAGGTCAAGTCGTTTTAAAAAGCTTATCTCAGACAGAGTTAACGGCCGCTGACTTAAATAATACTAATTTTAGAATTTCATGCTTAATGAAAAGGATGAGGTTTCTAGTTAGATTTTTAAAAAAATATTTATGAAAAAAAAGAATTTAATCATATTCGGGACAAGACCTGAAGCTATAAAAATGGCACCTTTAGTACACGAATTTCAGAAATATTCTGAATTCGAAACCAGAGTATGTGTAACAGCTCAGCACCGTGAAATGCTGGATCAGGTTTTAGAATTTTTCCAGATAAAACCAGATTATGACTTAAACCTAATGAAACCCGGGCAAAATCTCTACTCGCTTACGGCAGATATTATTACCCAGTTGAAAGATGTTTTGGAGCAGTTTACCCCAGATTATGTCTATGTACATGGCGATACATCTACATCTACAGTGGCTGCATTGGCTGCGTTTTATTCTGGTGCTAAGATTTGTCATGTAGAAGCCGGGCTGCGTACCAACAACAAGTGGTCACCATTTCCTGAAGAAATGAATCGACAATTAACAGGGAGATTGGCAGATTATCATTTTGCACCAACTCAGCAGTCTTTCGATAATTTAGTTAATGAAAATATTAAATCTGAAAATATTATTATTACCGGAAATACAGTAATCGATGCATTATTACACAGTTCTGAAATAGTAAAATCTCTCATCAGTGAAGAAATTGAATTTTTAAAAACGATTGTAAATAGAGATAAAAAGTTAATTTTAGTAACAGGGCACCGTCGCGAAAACCACGGACAGGGATTTATCAATATTTGTGAAGCTCTAAAAGAGGTAGCTCTTACAAATAATGATGTACAAATTATCTATCCTGTACATCTAAATCCTAATGTGCAGAAACCGGTTAATGAAATATTATCAGACATTAAAGATATTAAATTAATCGATCCCCTATCTTATCCTGCTTTTGTATGGCTTATGCAGCAGTCTTATTTACTTCTTACCGATTCTGGAGGGGTACAGGAAGAGGCGCCAAGTTTAGGAAAGCCGGTTTTGGTAATGAGAGATACTACAGAAAGACCAGAAGCAGTGGAAGCAGGAACTGTAATATTGGTAGGAACAGATAAAGAGAAGATTATTAATGAAACCAATCGCCTATTAAGAAATAAGGAACTTCATGATGAAATGTCGTCTTTGCATAACCCTTATGGAGACGGGAAAGCCTGCGAAAAAATTGTTCAATTTATTTTACATTTGTAGAATCAATCATAATTTATATGAGTGAAAATAACGTTTACAATCATTATCTGATTTTACAGTTTGATGTTCTGGTTTATCCACCGATTTTATCTTTAATTAACATTCTATTAGAGAGAGGAGATTCAGTACATTTGTTAGGTTATTGTAGTAAACCAGAAAATATTCAATATCTGCTGGATAAAGGCTTGGTATATGAAGAGTTGATATCTTATTCAATAAATAGTAATCCTATCACTAAACTCTACACACTTTATACTTACAGAAAACGTGTGAGACAATATTTGTCTAACATAGAAAAAAATTCTATAGTTTGGTTTCTAGGAAATGAGTCTGTTTTTTTATTACATGAGATTATCAAAGATTTTAGAAGCATTATATACTTTTTTGAAGTTCCATTGTTCAGAGTACCAACAAAATTCAGATTATTCTGTTCAGACAGCAATTACTATACAGGTGTAAGATCTGCTTATAAAATAATCAATTGTGAAGAAAATAGAGATTCGGTGGTAAAAGCGATATTTGGATTGAATAATAAGCAGACTGTTATCATTCCTAATAAGTCATTTATGGATGTTCCATCGGCTATTGATGAAAAAATCAATGTTTTGCTAACTTCTATTGAAAGAAAAAAAATTCTTCTTTATCAGGGTGGTTTTAATTATCCTGAAAGAAGACTGGATGAGTTTTGTGAAAGTATAAATTTTTTACCGGAAGAATTTGTCATAGTAATAATGGGGCCTGAAACGCCTTACAAAGCAAAACTTCAGGAGAAATATGCAAGCAACCGAGTATTGTTTTTTCCGTTGATAAAAGCACCGAACCATTTGCATGTTACCAGTAAAGCATATATTGGTTTCATAAGTTATTTCCCTTCTGAAGGTGAAATTGAACAGGTCTTGAATGTTTTATTTTGTGCTCCTAATAAGATTTTCGAATACTCCAAGTTTGGTATTCCGATGATAAGTAACAATCTGCCTGCGATGAAATCTATATTTGACAGATATAGATGCGGAAAAGTTACTGAAGATTTTATAGGAAAAGACATTAGTAAAATAGTATTGGCAATTGATGAAAAATATGAAGAAATGAGCCACTTATCTTTACAGTTTTATAACAGTGTAGATATTAAGCAGAATATTAATGCAATTTTAGATTAATATTAGTACTAGAATTTAAATAAAAATGAGAGATGTTTAGTTTAGAGGAAACTTCCTTATACCAAAGTTTACTATTTTTGGTTTTAGTACTCTTTGCCTTGGTGAAAGCTTTAAATCTCTTTTTTAAAAAAAGAGATGGTCCTCTGCTGTATGATATTGTTTTATTCGTCTATGTGCTATGTTATTCACTATTAATTAGTTATAAGGAGATTGCTATAGGTAGTGATTTCTCACAATATGAATATGAATATTATACATTAAGCTCATTTAAGCAGATCTTTAATTTAAAAGGTGATTATTTATTTTATTTGATAGCATATTTCTGTAATCTACTAGGATTCACCTTTGGACAGTACATTTTTGCGCTTCTAACTACAATCAATTTCCTAATATTAAAAGCGTTAAAAACCTTTTCTGAGAAAAATATATTTTTAATCTTTTTTATTTTATGTTCGTGTTTCTTCTATTACTCGATGACACAAAATATTATCAGACAGGGTCTGGGTTTTGCTTTTTTTCTATGTGGTTTAGCAGGTTTGTATGAAAGAGATAAGAAGAAATTTATTATTTACTTTTCAGTTGCATTTTTAATGCATTTGGTATATATAGTTCCATTAACGTTGCTCTATGTATTTACTCGTATAAAAAAAACAATGTGGATATACTTATTACTATTGATATGCTCATTAATATCTGCCTTAAATTATAATATTTTTACAAATGCTTTTTTTACTTCAGTATTAAATGTTGAAAGATTGAGAAGCTATGGATCTGCAGGCTCTGATGAAATTGTTAATTATAAATTGGGATTCAGGATTGATTTTTTTTTGTTTAATCTGTTTTTTATTTTTATAAGCTATAAAATTTTACAACTCTTAAAAAAAAATAAATACAAGGTAGATTTCTACAATTTATTACACAAATTATTTGTAGTAATGAGCTCGCTTTTTTTTCTAATGTTTCATATTCCTTTTTCGGATAGATTCGGTCTTTTGAGTTGGATGTTAATCCCATTATTATTTATTCCTGTATTTACACATCGATTACCTGGTAATATATTTATCAATCCCCTAACTATTGTAATATTTTTTACTATTATTTATTTCGTATTTAATATCTAATATATGCAGAATTTAACAATTTTTACTCCAACTTACAATAGAGCATCACTGCTTAAAAAACTTTATATTAGCCTTTCAAATCAATCTGTATTAGACTTTGAATGGCTTATTGTAGATGATGGCTCGTCCGACAATACAGAAGAAGTAGTAAAAGCATTTATTGCGGAAAATATTATAAATATTCGATTTTATAAGCAAACTAATAGGGGTAAGCATATAGCAATAAATAAGGGATTGGAAGTAGCAGAAGGAAAATTGTTTTTTATTGTTGATAGTGACGATTATTTATTAGAAGATGCTGTCGAAAAAATTCTGGAGAAATATACCCGCATTGAAAACAATAATGAAATCGCAGGTCTGTCATTTAGAAGAGGATATGATAAGGAAACGCCGATTGGCTCGCAAAACTTCGATAAGGAATTAATCTGTAATGTATTAGACTTTAGATTCAGATATAAAATATCTGGAGACATGGCAGAAGTTCTTAAAACAAGTGTTCTTAGAAAGTACAAGTTTCCTGCTACAGACGAAAAATTCTGCCCGGAAGCACTCATTTGGAACAGAATTGGCCAGAAATATTCTTTCTACTGGATACCTGAGATTATTTATATTGGCGAATATCTTCCAGGTGGATTAACATGTAAAATCTTTTCGATAAGAAAAAAATCGCCAATCAATACTTTAACTTATTACAGTGAACTAGAAAAAATGGATATTCCTTTTATACAGAAAATAAAAGCAAATATAAACTATTGGCGTTTTGCAAAATTTTCATCTTACAGTATTCCTTATCATTTAAAACATATAAGTATTTTTATCAGTGTATTAGGATTTCCTTTAAGTTTAATTTTTTTATTAAAAGACAGAAATTGAAAATAGTTCAGATAATAGATAGTTTAGCCGTAGGCGGTGCTGAGAAGTTAGTACGAGAAACTGTTCCTTTATTAGTAGAAAAAGGATACGAGGTAGACGTAGTTTTACTAAATGGTTTGCATACTCATTTGTATAGAGAATTAGAAGCTTTAAATTGCTGTAAAATATATTCACTGGGAAATTCGATATACAGTCCTCTGAATATAATTAAGCTGATTCCGTTCTTGTATCGTTATGATATTGCACATGTACATCTCTTTCCGGCTCAGTATTTTGCAGTAATTGCACGTATATTTTGTTTAAAAAAAATAAAACTCATATTTACTGAGCATAATACCTCAAATAGAAGGTTAGAAAGTGGTAAATACAAACACATTGAAAAATTTATTTATGCTTTCTACAATAAAATCATATGTATTACAGAAGAAGTTAAAAAAGTTCTAATTGAAAAAACTAGTTTGACTGAGAAGAAACTTAAGGTAGTTAAAAACGGTGTGAATTTGTCAAATGTAGTGAAAAGTACAGCTAAAAATCGTAAAGATTTCAACTATTCAGAAACGGATAAATTATTAATAATGGTTGCCGGATTTCGTGAGCAGAAAGATCAAGATACCGTCATTCGGTCTTTGAAATTACTGCCTCCACAATATAAATTATTATTAGTTGGAGATGGGGAAAGAAAAAAGATATTAAAAAATTTAGTAAATTCATTAGAATTAAATAATAGAGTATCGTTTCTGGGTGTTAGAGATGATGTATATAGTTTAATTAAGATGTGCGACATTTCTATACTCAGTTCACATTGGGAAGGTTTCGGATTAGTCGCTGTGGAAGCCATGGCAAGTAAAGTACCTTTAATAGCATCCAATGTTGACGGTTTAGCACAGGTTGTTGAAGGGGGAGGAATACTTTTTGAGCCTAAAAATGAGCAGGATCTAGTTCAAAAAATTTTAGATTTAAGCAAAGATGAGTATTATAATGAAGTTGCTTACAGATGCTTTTGTAAAGCAGCGCAATTCGATATAACTTTTATGGTAGACAGATTAATTGAAATATATAATGAAAACTAAAATTATACGTACTTCTACCATATCTCTGTCGCTGAATATTCTATTGAAAGGACAGCTCAGATATTTGTCTACCGAATTCGAAATTGTTGGTATTTCATCACAAGGGAATGACCTTATAGAAGTTCAGAAGAGAGAAAATATTCAAACAATTTCGGTTGATATGGAAAGGGGGATTAGTCCTGTTAAGGATCTAATTTCTTTAGTAAAGCTGTATAGAACCTTAAAATCAGAAAAACCGACGATTGTACATTCCATTACCCCTAAAGCAGGTTTGCTTACGATGCTTGCTGGGAAAATGGCAAGGATTCCTATTCGCATGCATACTTTTACAGGTCTTATTTTCCCTACTCGTACAGGGTTAATGCAGAAATTGTTAATTAGAATGGATCAGCTGCTGTGTTGGGCAGCCACTCATGTTTATCCGGAAGGGAATGGGGTTAAAAATGATTTGATCAGATTTAAAATCACTTCAAAACCTTTAAAAGTCTTGGCAAACGGAAATGTGAATGGTGTAGATCTTAACTTTTTTTCGGTGGATGCTGTTTCGGCAGAGGAAAAATACAGACTAAGAACCAATCTTAAAATTGCACCGGATGATTTTGTATTTGTATTTGTGGGCAGGTTAGTAGGGGATAAAGGAATTAATGAACTGGTTAAGGCATTTTCCAAATTAGATATAGCAAATACAAAGCTGCTGTTGGTGGGGCCATTGGAAAGTGAACTGGATCCGCTGAAGTCTTCCACCTTAAATGAGATCAATTTGAACAGCAATATTATCAGTGTAGGTTTTCAGAATGATGTTCGCCCTTATTTTGCAATTTCCGATGCACTGGTGTTTCCAAGTTATCGTGAAGGTTTTCCTAACGTAGTGATGCAGGCAGGAGCAATGAAACTTCCAAGTATTGTAAGCAATATTAACGGTTGCAACGAGATTGTTGTAAATGGTAAAAATGGTATAATTATTCCTGTAAAAGATGCGGAGGCAATTAATTTGGCAATGCATAAAATGATGGAAGATAAAAGTCTTTATGAAGAAATAAAGGAGAATAGCAGACCGATGATTGAGTCTCGTTATGATCAACAGTTAGTCTGGAACGCTGTAGCAGAAGAGTACAAACTACTAATATGCCAATTAAAAAATAATGTACAGAAATTTTTTTAAAAGATTATTCGATTTTACAGTAGCATTTTTTGCCTTACTGATATTAAGTCCGGTGTTTCTGGTGGTAACAGCAGGACTCTATTTTGCCAATAGCGGGAAACCTTTCTTTTTTCAGGCACGGCCGGGGTTAAATGAAAAGATCTTTAAGATCATTAAGTTTAAAACCATGAATGATAATAAAGATAGCAATGGAGCATTACTGCCCGATGCCGATCGTCTTACTCCTGTTGGAGCATTTGTCCGTAAAACTTCATTGGATGAACTTCCACAGCTCATTAATGTGCTAAAAGGGGATATGTCTTTAATTGGTCCCAGACCTTTATTACCACAATATCTTTCTTTGTATAATGAAACACAGAAACGCAGACATCTCGTGCGTCCCGGAATTACAGGTTGGGCACAGGTAAACGGCAGAAATGCAATTTCATGGACTAAAAAATTTGAACTCGATGTGTGGTATGTAGATAACATTTCTTTTGCAACTGATATAAAAGTTTTTGTAACGACTTTTAAAAAAGTGTTCAAAAGTGAAGGTATCAGCCAGGAAGGACAAATAACAACAGAATATTTTAAAGGAAATGACGACAAAGGATAATCTGATACGAGCTATCAAAAGGAGCGAATATGCTTATCAACTTTACACGGAACAGAAACAATACTTTCAGGCTTTAAGAATTTACAAAGCAAATATGATAATCTATGAGCTCTTAAACGAGTATATATTTGAATGTAACGAGGCATATTTAAACCTGGCATTCGAATATCTATTTCACTTAGAAGATTGGTTCTGTCAATTTGACATGGAAAAATCCAAAGTTAAGAATCTAGATCAGCATTTTGCATTTACTCGTTTGAAAGAGAGTATAGCTTTTCCAAAAAATTTTAAAAATACATTATTATGAAGTATGTTTTTGCGGGAGACCGACAAATAAGTTGTGATATTCTACAGTTTTTAATCACTAAAGGATACTATCCTCAGGCTCTTTTAGTTACTGAAGGTTCAAGTTCAACTCACGCAGAGGAACTTATAAAAATTAGTGAATTAAACGAAGAATTTATATTCAGAGGAAAGAAAGATTTAGAAAGTGAGCATACTTATGATTTTTTAAAATCTATTAGACCAGACTATATTTTAGGAATTCATTATCCCTACATTATAAGTAATAAAATAATAAGTATTCCGTCAATAGGTTTCTTAAATCTGCATCCTGCATTTCTTCCGTATAATAAAGGTTGGCATACTCCTTCATGGGCAATAATCGATGATACCCCGTATGGTGCGACCTTACATTTTATGAGCGAAAAACTTGATGAAGGTGATATTATCCATCAGAAAAAATTAGATGTCTTAAAAAACGATACAGCTGATTCTTTATATAAAAAGGTTCTTGATTTAGAGAAACAAGTCTTCTATGAGGCATTTGATGATTTAGTTAAATTAAATCCCCCAAGATTTCAGCAAATAAATCAGGGAACTTCCCACGTTAAAAAAGATTTAGAAAAAGTCCGAAAAATTAATTTGGAAGATAAAACTACCAATGGTGAATTAATCGATAGGTTGAGAGCTTTATCAACTGATAAGAATTCTGAATTAGCATATTTTTTTATCGAAGAGAAAAAAATTGGTATTAAACTAAGATTTATAGAGTTGGATAGCTAATATATAAGATTATTGTAAGTATAACAACTTAGTTGAGAGTTGGTGTATATCACTTAATTGACATAGGCCTGCCATACACAGATCTCTATATAGCAGGTTCCTCTCACTATTTTGCTTGTGAAACAGTTCAAGCAGGTCAATATAGAAATAGAATTTCAGACAGATTGCACTTCCGGAAATTTTTCGGCACCGGAAGTGTTTTTTCTTTCGGTATGCTCTTACTGTTCTAATACTGCTGATATCTTCATCAAACAGGATTTGGCTTTCATCAAAAGGTACTTCCATAGTCTGCATTCGTTCTCTGAATTGCTGAAGCTCTCTGCTTAATGAAGAAAGATCATTCTCACTGAAAAAAGGATATGTTTTCATGCTATTGTGTTTTGGTTAAATCAAAAACAAAAAAATATATCATACATAAGGGATGTATTTTTTTTAAAAAAAATTTAATTATTTGACGCATAGTACTTTATTTTCTGTGTTATTCTATATGAATGTTTTTTTACTAAAATGAGTTAAATCTTATCTTGCCTCTCATAAAGAAGGTAGATCAAAGGATAAAGGAAGGATAACCAGTCTATAACTGGGAGATGTAGACTTGGTAATATCTATACTACAAAAAGGAAAAAATAAACCTAATGCGGAAAGATGGGGAAATGAGGAGCTTTCTCATCAGGTGATAGAGGGCACATTTAATTTTAGACAACCAAAAAAATAGAAATATGTCTAAATTAAATGACTCGCTGTTATCAGGATCAAGCGGCCGCACCGGTCGCCTTGTAGTAGCAAACGTAAACGGAACGGAAATTCTGAGAGTACGTGCAAGAAAATCAACAAAACCGGTGTCACCGAAACTGGAGCTAATCTGGACAAGAATGAAAACCTATTATGCTTTCTTGGAATCTTATAAGAATTATGCATCAGCATTCTTCGGGGTAAGAGTAGGAGTAAATCCTCTTATAATCAGGCAATGGCAAGCCTTCTCAATGCTTTCAAACTTAACTATACTGCTATGGAACTCCAGATCGAATATCCCGAAATTCAGTTTTCAAAAAGGATCTTACCGGTGCTGTTGCTACAGGGATAGAATCAACTCAGCCTAAGATCCTCAGACTGGAATGGTATAATGCTGGAGGAAATGCAGATGATCCTCAGATATTGTGTGCTGTAGAAGGGGAAGCGTCTACAGTATTCTACGAAAATACCATGGATAAAGAACTTGAACTGACGCTGCCGACAAGTCTGTCGGGAAAAGCGCTGCATGTATATATGGCGTTTAGAAGTGCAATGTACTTGGATGCTTCAACTTCAGCGTATGTCGGTTTGGTAATTATTAATTCCTTAAATTGTTACGAGTCTTTTATAAAGGCTATTTTCCCGTTTTGTACAGCAATTGAACTCACACACTGAATATTCCTTTAGGTTAATAACAAATTTTAGAGGATTAACCTACCTCGGTTGAATGAAATTAAGTAAATTTGCAGCGAAATAGATATAAACGATGAACTCAAAAATATGGCTTTCTTCCCCACACATGGGCGGAACCGAACAAAAATATGTGAACGAAGCATTCGCTGCAAATTGGGTAGCCCCTTTAGGTCCAAACGTAGACGGTTTTGAAAAAGATTTGGAGACTTTTCTAAATGAAGATGTAAAGGTGGCGGCACTTTCTGCCGGAACAGCTGCATTACATTTAGCTTTAATTGAATGTGACGTGAAACACGGTGATGAGGTGATTTGTCAGTCGATGACATTTTCAGCTTCTGCGAATCCAATCGCTTACTGCGGGGCGACTCCTGTTTTCATAGACTCAGAAAAAGATACTTGGAATATGTGTCCGGTTGCTTTAAAGGAGGCGATTGAAGACAGAACTTCTAAAGGAAAGAAACCGAAGGCAATTATCGTCGTTCATCTTTACGGGATGCCTGCAAAAATGACTGAAATTTTAGAAATTGCAGATAAATATGATATTCCTGTCATTGAAGATGCTGCAGAAGCTTTAGGCTCAGCGTATAATGGCAAAACTTGCGGAACATTCGGACGTTTTGGGATTTTATCGTTTAACGGTAATAAAATTATCACAACCTCCGGTGGAGGAGCTTTGGTTTGTCATAATCAGGAGGATAAAGATAAAGCCGTTTTTCTTTCAACTCAGGCAAGAGATAATGCACCACATTATCAGCATTCGCACATCGGCTACAATTATCGTATGAGTAATATTGTTGCGGGAATCGGGCGTGGACAAATGGAAGTATTAAAAGACAGGGTAGAAGCACGCAGAAAAATGCATGATTTTTATGTCGAACTTTTCAAAAATATTGATGGTGTTGAGGTTTTTTCTGAACCTTCAGAAGAATATTTTTCCAATCATTGGCTGTCTGCGATCATAGTTGATGAAAAAGTAACGGGAAAAACCAGAGAAGATTTGAGGTTGGCTCTGTTGGAGGACAATATAGAATCGAGACCTTTATGGAAACCGATGCACTTACAGCCGGTTTTTGTTGACACTCCGTATTATGGAACCAATGTATCTGAGAGGTTATTTGATAATGGTCTGTGTCTACCTTCGGGCTCTAATCTTTCTGACCATGACAGAGAACGTATTGAAAAAATAATCAAAGAATTTTTTTCTTAGTCTATTTTAATTAAAATTAATATAAAAATCAGCTTCTTACTTTTACGATGAGGTAAGGAGTTTTTATTTATAAATGATTTTATCTTACAATGAGGTGTTGATTTTGAATGGAATATTTCTGTTGAGTAATTCTGCTTTCGTAATATTCCTTAAAACTTTAAGATTATTTGTAAATCAACATCTTTCCCTATCTTTACAGACCAATTTATTTTAAGTGAAAAAATATCCTTGGTGGAAAGTAGCAATGGATTATGGTCTCAGTTTTCTGATAATCTTAATCTTGCTGCCTTTGTTTTGTATTCTCTTCCTGATCTCTTCATTAGATACAGGTTTTCCAGGTATATTTAAACAACACCGTATCGGCAGATTCGGAAATACGTTTATCATATTTAAATTCAGAACTTTTCATCCAAAGGCTCATACGAAATCAGCAATAGGAATTTGGATGAGAAAAAACAAATTAGACGAACTTCCTCAGTTATTTAATATTCTCAAAGGTGATATGTCTTTAGTAGGACCAAGACCGGATGTAGCAGGATATTATGATACTCTGGTAGGCGAGGATAGACTCATTCTTGGTCTCAAACCCGGACTTACAAGTGAAGCCAGTATTAAATTTAGAAACGAAGAAGAAATTTTGAATCAGAAGAGAAATCCTTTAAAATATAACGATGAGGTTCTTTTTCCTGAAAAAGTAAAAATGAATTTGGAATATTATAAAAACCTTTCCTTTAAAAAAGATGCACAGATTTTGCTTAAGACATTCTCTGTTTTAAAAAAATGAAACATCAGAATAATATGAAGTACAGTAATGGTTTATTTCTTAAAATAATTTCTCTTTCAGTTTTTCTTTTAGTCATAAATATACAATCTCAAACAGTACTAAAGATTAATGCTCCTTTCACTGTAATTGGTATCGTAAATCTTGCGGTAGAAAAACCTTTTGGTAAAAATATTTCTCTTCAGGCAGAAGGATTTATTTCGCCATGGAAATCCTTCCATGGTAAAAATCTACAGATATATATGGGAACCTTAGAGGGAAGATATTATTTTAATGAAATAATGAAAAAATGGTATGTGGGGACATATGGATCGATTGCGGCGTTTGATTTGCAAAAATGGAATTACTTAACAAAACAGCCTGTTTTAGATGACGTAGGAAATTCTCAATATTTGGATGATGGTAGTATACGTACTGCAGAGATGTATCAGCGGGGGGTTGCTTTTGTTTTCGGAATAAGCGGGGGCTACCATTTTACAGTTAGCGAAAATTTAGGTTTAGATGTTTTTGCCGGTATAGGTTCTGTACAATCTTTTTATAAGGGCTATATTAAAGAGAATAACGAACGCTATGACAAGGCAAAAAATTGGAATAAAAGCGGAGAAATTATTCCTACGCGTGCTGGTTTAATGATAACTTATATACTCCCGTAACTGAGTTCGTGGCAAAGATTTTTTATTAAATAACTGGAACTAAAAAATATTAAAAAAATTAGGAATCAATTTCATCAATTATTCGCATGATAATCATTTTTAATTGGGAAGATTTTATAATTATAAATATATTTGCAAGGTTTCAAGTAAAATCGTTCTAATTAAAAGATAATTCTCAAAAAATATAATCCAACAAAATGGATAACAAAAAAAGTAAAGAAATTGACATAAAAGAAATTATAAGTCCCTATCTGAAAAATCGGAAGTATTTTATTTTGGGGGTAGTGATTATGGCATTGTTTGCTATTTACAAGATAAAATCTACTGTTCCTGTTTATAAAGCTCAAACTACCGTATTGATTAAGGATGCAAAAAAGATGTCTGCTGCATCCGGAGACATCGGTGTATTGCAGAGTTTGGGTGGGTTTTCTGGAATGGGAACCAATAGCATAGAAAATGAGATTGGTGTTTTTGAATCTAAAACAATTGTTGAAGATGCAGTAAGAGAACATAATTTTCAAACACCTTTGTATGCAAGACAAACACTGAATTCCATTGAGCTTTACGGAAAAACTAGCCCACTTACAATACATGTCGTTCAGGAAAAAAAAGACACTGAACAGCCAAAAAAAGAAATATCTATCAGAGTTGATGGACAAATGATAGTTTTATCTTCAGAAGAATTTGATGGCGAGATTATCACTACTTTTGACAAAATTACGTCGTTGCCTTTTGCATTTATACTGATTACAAAAAATAAAGATTACGTAAAATCTGCCAGTAAAGATATTTCCGATATGTATTTTACATATAGCAGTTTTGAAGGTGTGGTTGAAGCATATCAAAATGCTTTAATTGTTGATCTACTCGATAAAGAAGGTACCATTATAAGTCTGTCTGTAGATTTTGAAAATACAGAGAAAGCAAAAGATTATCTAAACAGCCTCGTAAGACAGTATAATAACTATGCTATAAATGATAAAAATATTGAGTCAAAAAGAACTAAAGAATTTATTGACAAAAGAATAGCTCTTATTGCTAAAGAACTTGGTGATGTAGAGACACAGAAGGCGACATACAAATCAGATAACAATATAGTAGATTTACCTTCCGAAGCAAAAATAAATCTCAATCTTAAGGAACAAAGTAAAGCTCAGTTACTCGAAATTGAAACACAGATTGGTATAAATAAAGTATTGCAAAATACCTTAGATGCAAAAGGTATCGGTGATGTACTCCCTTTAAATGTCGGACTCGATAATGAATCTTCGGCAAAAGTAATTCAAGAGTACAATGCCCTTATTTTACAAAGAAATAAATACATTGAGAATGCGACACCAGATAACCCTATTGTAAAGGAGATTAACAGACAGATTGTTGATGTGAAATCATCACTTGCCCAGTCATTGCAAAAAAATGTGACTACTTTGCAGTTCGCAAGAAATAAGATAGAAACCCAATTAGGGAGTTCTCAAAATATGATAGAGAAAATTCCTTCTCAGGAAAAACTTTTTAGAAGTATTGAAAGACAGCAGCAGATAAAAGAAAGTCTATATTTGCTGTTATTACAAAAAAGAGAGGAGGCTGCAATCAGTATGGAAATCACTGCTGAAAAAGCCAGAATTATAGATAAAGCATTTATTTTCAGTAAACCTGTAGCTCCTAAAAAATTATATATTGCCGCTGCATGCATCTTTATAGGATTATTGATTCCATTTACATTTATATACATTAAGCAGCTGCTGCAGAGTAAAGTTATTACGCGCTCGGATCTTACAAAGCTTACGAAATTACCTATTATCGCTGAAATTCCGAAATTAAACAGTAAAGGATCAAGTTTAATAAAAACCAATGATGTTTCTCCGATGGCAGAATCTTTCAGGATTTTGGTTACCAATATGAAATTCTTGCTTACACAGAAGAAATCCACCTACGTGATTTTAATTACATCTTCGGTAAAAGGGGAAGGTAAAACATTTGTTTCAACTAATTTATCAATGGTTTTGGGCTCGGTGAGAGATAAAGTACTGGTAATTGGAGCTGATGTAAGAAATCCGCAGTTACAACGGTACAACCCATCAATGAAACAGGCAAAGGGCTTGAGTGAGTTTTTAAGTGGTGAAAATCTTTCACTTAATGAAATAATTCATGAAAGTGGCTATAATGAAAACTGCGATTTTATATATTCAGGAACTATTCCGCCAAATCCAACAGAACTTCTTCAGAATGGAAGACTAAAAGAACTCCTGGAAACGGTTAAAAACAGCGAAAAGTACAGTTACATCGTTTTAGATACAGCTCCTCTTCTCTTGGTAACAGATTCGTTCCTAATTACAGAAAACAGTGATTTGGTAATTTACGTTACAAGATCTGAAGTATCTGAAAAGAAATATATTGATTTTCTAAACAACTCTGTTGAAGATAAAAAACTAAGTAATGTAGGGATAGTGCTAAATGGAATTAAAGCAACAAATTTAGGATATGGTAATAAATATGGATACGGATATAATGCCGAAGTTAAAAAATGGTGGCAGTTTTTCCATCACTAAATCTTCTGCCTAAATGCCTTTATAGAAAGACATTTGTTAAGACATACATTTTATGATATGATATTATTCCTATCTAAGTTCCCAACTACAGATGAAGAGTTCAGGGATGGTTTTTTTCAACGGGTAACCCATATAGATAAGCTTTTTTGTGATTGCAGAAAGGTATATATTACTGCTTCTCCGTACAGGAATTTCAGAAAATTTATAGCAGTTCAGAACAATGATAGAGTAATTATAAAATGTAATTTGTTTTTGCATTTAAATTTGATAATAAAATACTTTCTTAAAGCAAATCTTGTTTATATTCAGTCAATACACAACATTCTCTACCTGTTTTTATTTATTAAAATATTTAAAAAAAGATACGTTTTAGACTTACACGGTCTTGTTCCGGAAGAATTTAAATTATTTAAAGATTATAAACGAGCAAGAATCTTTAATACCTTAGAAAAATATATATACAATGATTTGAACTATGTAATAGGGGTTACAAACAAGCTGATAAACTATTATTCCGAAAAATATCCAAAGGCAAAAGCACAGTACATTGTTTATCCGATATTGCCTAATAATTTAGGTGAAATAATAGAAACAGAACTTGATGATGCGTGTAATGATTCTGTAGTAAACATCATCTATAGTGGAAATCTTCAGCCATGGCAGAATATAGACTTAATGATCAGTCATATTAAAAAAATAAGTTGCGCCAAAAATTATTTTTTTCAAATTCTTACCGGGCAGGTAGAAGAGATGAAAAGGAAAATTTTGGATTCGGGGATTGCTACGAATAACATTGATATTCGGGGAGTATGCCCCGCAGAATTGGAAAACTATTATAAAAAAGCACATTACGGATTTGTGTTGAGGGATAATATTGCTGTTAATAACGTTGCTTGTCCAACGAAATTAATAGAATACATGCACTATGGAATTATTCCTGTAGTACTCTCTGAAGATATAGGAGATTTTAAGAGTATGAACTATGAAAGACTCAGAGTTAATGAGCTTTCATTCAATCTTTATGCAAGGAAAAGTAAGAGAAATGGTCAGATATGTAAAGATATTTATTTTGAATCTGAAAAGGGAAAAAAAGCAATAAGAGAATTATATAAAGGGCCACTCTCGAATACCATCTGATTAAAAAAAATTGTAACTGTAGCTGAATATCTCTTTGGAAATTTTATTATTCATATATATTGTACACCTCCTGTTGGGATTGATGATTGAGAATTTATATTCTCGATATCTTGCTAACGTCTGCAACTTTCTTCTTTTAGCTATTATTCTTATTTTGTCAGTAGGAGTAACAAAAATGGCCGATTGGGAAATGTATAGATGGTTTTTTAAGCTTGAAACCGATCGTACAGATTTTATATTTTACAGGCTTAGTGTGCTCTTTAATGATATGCAACTGAAGTTTACTGACTTGTTTCAGTTCCATATTATTATTACAATATTCATCAATTATTTTTTGATAACAAGATTTAATAAAAATTATTTCTATGTTATGTTGGCTTTTATGGTACTCAATTATGTACATTCAGTTAACCAAATACGGTATTTTTTAGGATTTCCTTTTCTTTGCTTGGGATTTTATTATTTAATGCTAAACAAAAAAATAGTTGTTGCCGTACTACTCTTCATTTTGGCCTGCCTTTGTCATTCAGCAATTTCACTGCTGCTTATATTTATACCTATCTATTATTTTATAAATAGAAAGAACTTTTTAAATTTTATCTTGCTGGGGTCGTTTCTAGTTGTTGCCACTATTTTTTTGATCTTCAAATTTAATTTAGCGGGTAAGTTTAATCACTTTGGAGATTATTTGGTTCAAGAAAACATGACCAGCTTGGTTGGTGGTCTGTATACTGCTTTTCCCTATATATTAAATTTGGCATTTTTGTACATTCTCAATAAAGACGTCCTTAAGATTTTTCCTGAGTATGAACATGAGCCTGTGTACGTTTTTTTATATAAAATAAGTTTTTTTCCTCTTTTATTTATTCCTATATCTTTTTTGATTGATATTTTGGGACATCGTTACGTTATTCCATTTCATATTTTTTGGTGTATATTTTTCCTTTTCCTAACGAAAGATCTAGAGCATAAGAACCGTACTGTTAAATTTTTGATTTTCGGAGCTATACAGATTGTCTGTGCCATGTTTTTTTATATTTTTCCGGACTATGTTTTGAAAGACAATCATTATCGTGATGAACTTGAAACAATGATGATGTCTATTAAATATTTAAAAGATATTTTATGATTAAACTATCGATCATTATTGTGACATACAATTCTTTGCAACATATCTTCAATTGTTTGGAGTCTATTTATCAGTTTAATGATTTAGAACAAGACGATTTTGAAATTATTATTGTTGAAAACGGTTCCCTTGAAAGTTTTAATGAAATGTCCAGACATGTATCTGATAAATACGGAGAACGGATAAAAATGGTGAAAAATGAACAAAACAAGGGCTATGGGCAAGGTAATAATGTCGGTGTAAGACTTGCGAGTGGAAAGTATATTTGTATCGCAAATCCTGATATAATTTTTAAGGCTCCAGTTTTTAAAAAAGCTCTGAAATTGTTTAAAGAAAATAAACAACTTGCAATGATAGGGGGTAAGCAGAGTGGTGGTAGAAACAGCTCTTTTCTTAACAGACCCGAATATGATTTCTTCATTTTGACTGCTTTTCTAAGCGATTCTTTAAACAAAATTAATCTGTATTTTCAAAAATTCTTTTATCTTTCGGGGGCATTGCTGTTTATAGATAAAGATAAATTCTTCGAGATCGGGCTTTTTGATGAGAGTTTCTTTTTGTATTTTGAAGAAAGTGATATTACACAGCGTTTTTTAAAAAAAAAATATTCTACTAAATTCATTAAAGAATTTACTTATGATCATTTTATAGGGGATAGAAGTATTACTGTGGAAGAAACATTTGATATTGAAATTGATTCTGTCAAAAAATATTGTTTGAAATATGACTTTAGTTTTAAATCATTTGTTAATAAAAGAATTTTATCTTATAAAATAATGAAATTTCTTTTTAAAATTATAGGGAAAGAAGAGCGAGTACGGACAAGTGAAATTTATCTTAGCCGATATTTAAAAATTAAGAAAAATCATTATAAATAATGGAAATTTCTAATAGTAAAAGATGATCAAAATTCTGTATTTTTTTCTATTGCTTTTGGGAGTGGGCGAATACCATTCACAGTATAGACATACAGTTAAGCCACATTTTAATTCTTTTCATGATAAAGTGATGTCGGGCTATCAGGGGTGGTTTACTGCGGAAGGGGATAGTGCAAAAATTGGTTGGCATCGTTATGCCAAAGATTGGGTATTTAACAGTAAAGTATCCTCTTTTGATGCATGGCCAGAAACCAAAGAATATAAAAAACTCTATAAAACACCAATTACGGATTCTGAGGGTAATCCTACCTTTTTATTTAGCTCCAACGATCAGTCTACTACAGATTTGCATATGAAATGGATGAAAGACTATAACATTGATGGTATATTCTTACAACGTTTTTTTCTGGCATTTAATGACGCAACAAGACAACATAATTTGAAGGTCTTAAAAAACATGATGCAGGCAGGAAAAAAATACGGTCGATCGCTTTCGGTAATGTATGATATAAGTGGTCTGAAAACAGATAAAGATGCAAATGAGGTGATCTCAGATTGGAAATATTTGGTAGATCATCTCAAAATTACGTCTCAGAAAAACACTCCATACCTTTTCGATAAAGATAAACCTATTGTAGGGGTTATTATAGCTGGTCTTAAAGATTCTCCGTCAAATATTCAATACATAAAAAAAATAATTGATTTTTTGCAGAATGATAAAAATTACGGTAATTGCAGTATTGTATTAGGTGTGCCTTTTTACTGGAGAACACTAAATAATGATAGTACAGCAAATATCTTTCTTCATGACTTGGCAAAAAGCAGTAATTACATTATGCCATGGTCAGTCGGGAGAATAAGATATAATAATATGTCAGAAGTCTTAAATGTTATGCAAAGCGATATGGCTTGGTGTGACCAGTACAAAATAGGTTATCTGCCTGTAATTTATCCAGGCTTCAGCTGGCATAACTCAGTTTCGAATGCGCCTCTGAACGAAATTCCTAGAGATAAGGGAGCATTGTTTAAAAAACAGATTGATATAGTTCAAAAAATCAGAGCAAAAAATATTTTTGTCGCAATGTTTGACGAGATCAATGAAGGAACAGCCGTATTCAAATTATCAAAAAAGCCTCCCAGTAATTCAGAAATGAGGTTTATACCTTACGAAAGCGAAATTTCAGAAGATTATTACCTACAGCTCCTTCAAAAACTATCTGAAAACTTAAAAAAATAAAAAAATTTCGATGAAAATTGTTATCAATGCGAGATTTCTTACTCAGTCAATTACAGGTGTTCAGAGATTTGCGATAGAAATTTCAAGATACCTAAAAAAAGAACTTGGTGAAGATGCTGTTTTTGTTTCACCAAAAAATATAATTCATTCTGAAATTGCAGAGGAATTAAATGTTAAGATATTAGGGATAAACCGATTTCATTTATGGGAACAAATCGATTTACCGTTATTTTTACTTAAAAATAAATCGCCTTTACTGCTTAATCTATGTAATACAGCACCGCTTTTTTACCGAAATAATATTGTTACTATACATGATATCGCTTTCGAAATATTTCCTCAAGCATATTCTAAAGAATTTTTGCTTCTTTACAAATATCTATTACCGAGCATCGCTCGTTCTTCCAAAAAAATTATTACAGTAAGCAACTTTTCAAAATCAGAAATTATAAGGCTTTATAATATTTCTGTAGATAAAATTATGGTCGTAAATAATGCTGTAAACAAAAGTTTTTGTGCAGTGCAAAATGAAGAGCTTAAAAAGGAACAGTATTTTTTAACAGTTTCTTCTCTTAACTACAGAAAAAATCTGAAACTGGTATTGAATGCCTTCAATATTTTGAGCCAAACAGATGAAGAAATTCGCCTGTATATAGTAGGGGATATCAATGGAAAAAGTTTTTCGAGATATAATCTGGAGGAATTTAAATCAAATACCAAAATAAGTTTTTTAGGTCGTCTTTCAGATGTAAGACTGATGGAATACTATACAAATACCATAGCTTTTATTTATCCTTCACTATATGAAGGATTCGGTATACCCCCTTTAGAAGCTCAAAAATGCGAAGCTCCTGTCATTGTTTCAGATATCCCCTGCTTTCATGAAGTTTTTTATGATAGTGTTTTATACACAAACACAGAAAATCACTACGAACTGAAAGATAAAATGAACCTTTTTCGTGATGAAAATTACAGAGCTCTTTATATAAAGAAAGGCAGTCAGAATCATATAAAGTATAGTTGGGAAAAAAGTGGCAGTGAAGTTTTGAAAATAATTTTGAAAGCCATTACAGCTCATTAAGAATAATAAATCAAGGTAAAGAGTATATATTATTTTTATTTAGGTGTAATAAAAGATATATTTGTAAAACTTAATTATTACTAAATTCTGCCTATGTTAAAGTTTATTTTATTCTCATTATAATGAAAGTAGCAATTGTACAAGACTGGCTTACAGAATTTGGTGGTGCTGAAAAGGTCTTTAAGCAAATCCACAAACATTATCCTGAAGCAGATATATTTACGTTAGTTTATCATAAAGACGTGCTAACCCATTTAAATATTGACGAAGCAAAAGTTACATCATCATTTATCCAAAGATTGCCATTCGCAAAAAAAAAATATAGAAATTATCTGCCTTTCTTTTCGCTTGCTATAGAGACTTTTGATCTTTCTGAGTATGATTTGATTATAAGTTCGTCCTATTGTGTAGCCAAAGGAGTATTAACACATTCTGGGCAGAAACACTTATGCTACTGTCACTCACCTGTAAGATACGCTTGGGATTTGCATCATCAATATCTGAAAAAAGAAGGTCTACAGAGAGGAATAAAAGGTTTTTTCGCTAAGTACTTTTTACATAATCTCAGAATTTGGGATATAATTTCACTAAATAGAGTAGATCAGTTTATTAGTAATTCAAATTTCATTAAAGAAAGAATTGAAAAAACTTACAATCGTCAGGCTATTACTGTATATCCACCTGTTGACGTTGAAAATTTTGAATATTCTCATGAAAGAGACGACTTTTATCTTACGTGTTCCAGAATGGTTCCTTATAAAAAAATAGATCTTATAGTTGAAGCTTTCTCGGCAATGCCCGATAAGAAGCTTATTGTTATAGGTACTGGACCGGATTTTAAAAAAATCAAACAGATTGCTACTGCAAATATCACCCTTTTGGGCTATCAACCATTTACTATATTGAAAGATCATATGCAGAGAGCAAAAGGGTTTGTATTTGCGGCAGAAGAAGATTTTGGCATTGTACCTGTTGAAGCTCAGGCATCTGGAGCACCTGTAATTGCTTATGGTAAAGGCGGCGTTTTGGAAACTGTGATCGATGGTGAAACAGGGATTTTGTTTGAACATCAGACTGTTGAGTCGCTAATAGGTGCGATAAACAAATTCGAAAACCTATACAGTACTTTTGACGTTCATGCGATAAGAAAAAATGCAGAAAAATTTGAAGAAAAAATTTTTGATCAACAGTTTAAATTAATTGCTGATAAACTTACAGCCGATAAATACGACGGTAAAAAATCTTGAATAAGAGGGTATTTACACGAAATGGAGTAGATTAATTTTCTTTATATTTGCATGAAATTTATTTTTGAAACACTTGTCAAAATGAAAATAAAATCTACCCCACTTAAAGACTGCTACATTATCGAACCAACTGTTTTTAAAGACGACAGGGGTTACTTTTACGAAAAATTCAATGAACAAAAATTTGAAGAACTTACAGGAATGAACGGCCATTTCGTTCAGGATAATATTTCAAAATCGAGTTACGGTGTTCTTAGAGGGCTTCATTTACAAAAAGGAGATAATGCGCAGGCGAAATTAGTCTCTTGTCTGGAAGGTAAAGTTCTTGATGTAGCAGTAGATTTACGTGAAGATTCTCCTACATTCGGAAAATGGTTTTCTTTATTACTTACAGATGAAAACAAACTGCAGCTGTATATTCCAAGAGGTTTCGGGCACGGTTTTTCGGTTCTGAGCGAAACTGCTGTTTTTTCATATAAATGTGATAATTTTTATGATAAAGCTTCTGAGGGCGGAGTATTATGGAATGATACGGATCTAAATATTGATTGGAAACTACCAACCGAGGATATTATTTTGTCGGAAAAAGATAAAATTTTACCATCGTTTGCTTTAAAAAATTTTTAATATATTAGAATTTTAATAAAAGCTGAAGATTTGATGATTAAGTTTAGTTTTACTAACTAACTTTCAAATCTGCGAATGGTGATTGTATGTTAGCTTATTTTTTTAAACATTTACCTAGAATTTTTTTGATAATTGATTATATTCTTATCAATAGTCTTTTTATTTTCGGAAAATTGTATTTTTTTCAGTTTAATCAAAAAGACTTCTCCCAAGAATATAAAGTACAGCTTATTCTTCTAAATATTTCATGGTTTGTCATCTGTTTTATTATAAAACCATATAAAAGTCTTAAAGTAAAAGAGTCTTCACTGCATTTCAATGCTTTGACCAAAGTTTATTTTCTTTTTATCTTAGCTACCGCAATCTTTCTCAGTTTAATTTTTGCTGTAAATATTAACTATCGAAATGTAATTTTTTACTTTTTATATCTCGGCTTTTTAATAACTCTTACAAGACTTTTATTGTTTTTATATAGAAAAAAAAACAGAGTCAAATTAGGTAGGATGTTTTATTCTTTCAATACAGTCTTAGTAGGAGAAAACAGATTATCTACCTCAATATTATCAAATAATGATCTGAGAAGAGTTATAGGAATAAGAGGAACTTATACGCCCCTAAATAATGAAACTAAAAACAAATATTTGGGTGGTATTGAACAATTATTCTATGACTTGGAAAATACCAAAATAAATAATATTATATTTTGTGATGATAGTATTGAAGTTGAGGTTTATAAAAAAATTGTTGATATTGCAGAACATAAAATGATAAGAATTTATATGGTTCCAGATTTTAAGTATGCTAATTTAGGACCTAATTATTTTGACGTTATTCATGAGATTCCATTTCTTAAGTTAATTAGAGAACCTCTTTCGAATCCTAAAAAACAAATTTTAAAAAGATCATTTGACATAGCTTTCTCATTGTTTGCCATTATATTTTTATTGTCTTGGTTGATACCATTAGTTGCTCTAATTGTAAAAATTGAAAGTAATGAATCTGTTTTTTTTCTACAGAAGAGATCAGGGCTTAATAATGTTCCGTTCAATTGTATGAAATTCCGAAGTATGAAAAGCAATAAAAATGCTGATCATCAAACTGCAAAAAAAAATGATTCCAGGATAACAAAGTTTGGAGCGTTTATGCGTAAAACCAGTATCGACGAATTACCTCAATTTATTAATGTTCTTCTTGGTGAAATGTCAGTTGTAGGACCAAGACCACATATGCTGTCTCAGACAGAAATGTATTCTAAGATTACAAGAAAATATATGACCAGACACATTGTGAAACCTGGAATTACAGGTTGGGCACAGGTGATGGGTTCCAGAGGAGAAATATTTTCGCATCAGGATATGGAAAAAAGAATAGAGAAAGATGTTTGGTATATTCAGAACTGGTCTTTCTTTTTAGATATGAAAATTATATTTCTTACCTTATATAATATCGTGAAAGGAGACGATCAGGCTTATTAATCTAAAAAAATTGTTTATAATGAATCTAAATAGAGAACCGAATCTGCCGGTTCTTTTTTTATGCGTAAATTTGCAGCCACAAAAATTACTGATTACTAATTACTTATTATTCAATATAAAATGCGCACAAAATCTGTAGGTAAAAAGAAGATAAATATCGTAACATTAGGTTGTTCCAAAAACGTTTACGATTCTGAAGTGTTGATGAGCCAGCTGAAAGCCAACGGAAAAGAAGTTGTGCACGAAGACAGAGGTGATATTGTCGTGATTAATACTTGCGGATTCATCGATAATGCAAAAGAAGAATCGATCAATACCATTCTTGATTTCGTTGAGGCAAAAAACAGAGGTGAAGTTGAAAAAGTTTTCGTTACGGGATGTCTTTCCGAAAGATATAAACCGGATTTAATTAAAGAAATTCCAGATGTTGACCAATATTTCGGAACGAGAGATCTTCCAATCTTGTTAAAACATTTAGGAGCAGATTATAAGCATGAATTGGTTGGTGAAAGATTAACAACCACTCCAAAACATTATGCTTACCTTAAAATCTCTGAAGGTTGCGACAGACCTTGTTCGTTCTGTGCGATTCCTTTGATGAGAGGAGGTCACGTTTCTACGCCGATTGAAAAATTGGTTAAAGAAGCTCAGAAACTGGCAAAAGTTGGAGTAAAAGAATTAATTCTTATTGCTCAGGATTTAACCTATTACGGTTTAGATATATATAAGAAGAGAGCTTTAGGTGAACTTTTAAAAGAATTGGTAAAAGTAGAAGGTATCGAATGGATTCGTCTTCATTATGCTTTCCCAAGTGGTTTCCCTGAAGATGTTTTAGATATCATCCGCGAAGAACCGAAAGTTTGTAATTATATCGATATTCCGCTTCAGCATATCAATTCAGATTTATTGAAATCAATGAAACGTGGAACGACTCACGAAAAAACAAATGCTTTATTAGATAAATTCAGAGAAAAAGTTCCGGATATGGCCATCAGAACGACTTTAATTGTTGGTTATCCAGGAGAAACTGAAGAAAGATTCCAGGAATTGAAAGAGTGGGTAAGAGAGCAGAAATTCGACAGATTGGGATGTTTCACTTACTCTCATGAAGAAAACACTGGAGCCTACGTTTTGGAAGACGATATCGCACAGGAAGTAAAAGAAGCGAGAGTTGAAGAAATCATGGAATTGCAGTCACAGATTTCTTGGGATAAGAACCAGGCAAGAATCGGAGAGGTTTATAAATGTATCTTCGATAGAAAAGAAGGTAATTACTTCGTGGGTCGTACAGAATACGATTCTCCGGATGTAGACAATACCGTTTTGGTTTCAGCAGAGAATACTTACATTTCAATCGGAGATTTTGCTAATGTTAAAATTACTTCAGCAGAAGAATTCGATCTCTACGGAGAACTTGTATAGGTAAATTATAAGAGTAAAACCAATGATTTTTCATTGGTTTTTTTATTTTAGTTAAAATAGCAGGAAATTTTTTAGTTAAATCTTTGATAGAGATATTGCCCAAATTCTTTTCCTGCCGAAAATATTGAAATCAAAACAACCATTAATACAAGTACAAGCAGGATTTTATTGTTTTTTAATTTTCACATAACCTTTTCTGTTTTCTTAATAAGTTAATAGATATTTGAAGAAGTTTCAGTCAATTTGATAAATTTTGCATTTTGTTTAAATGTTTGATTTTCAGATTGTTTTACTTTTTTACATCTCTTAATTCTGCTGCGATTAGTTAATTGTGTTAACTTTTATAGTGTTTTTTTAACGTTTTTTAACACTATGCTTTAAAATCCCTATTTATAGGAAGTTACAAGAATAATTAAGTTTTATTTAAGTTTTATTTAATGTTTGTTAACATTTAAAATAGGTAGCTAATAAGTTTCCGTATACTTTTGCCTCGTCAAACAAGTAAAAGTTCAACATGATGAAAAGATTCATTCTCGTAATCATAATGATGATTTCAACCTTTAGTGTTTATTCATTTTCGAATAACGCTACAGATGCGAAGAAAACAAGTTATGCATCGTACTACCACGATAAATTTAACGGTAGAAAAACAGCCAGCGGAGAAGTTTTTGATAATTCAAAACTTACTGCGGCACACAGAACGCTTCCTTTTGGTACTGAAATTAGAGTAACGAATCTGAACAATGGAAAAGAGGTAATTGTAACGGTTAATGATAGAGGGCCTTTCCATTCATCAAGAGTTTTAGATATGTCTAAAGCCGCGTTCGATGAAATCGGGAATATCGATAGAGGTACTATCCCGGTGGAATATGAAATTGTCGATTAATTTATGATTTAAATTAAAGAAAAATCCAGTTGAGAAATCAACTGGATTTTTTGTTTTTATAGATGAAATTCTAATAAAGCCGGACAATGATCAGAATGTACCGCTTCTTTTAAAATCACCGCTCTTGAAAGTTTATCCTTTAAAGTATAAGATGCAAAATTATAATCGAGTCTCCATCCTTTATTATTGGCTCTGGAATTTTGTCTGTAGCTCCACCATGTGTAATTGTCGGGCTCGTTATTAAAAAGTCTGAAGCTGTCAATCAATTCGCATTCTTCAATAAAATTAGTCATCCACTCTCTTTCCATCGGTAAAAAACCAGAAGTGTTCTTCAGACCAACCGGATTATGAATATCAATTGCCTGATGACAGATATTAAAGTCTCCTGAAATAATAAGGTTTGGAATTTCTTTCTTTAAATTTTTAATGTACTCTAAAAAGTCATGGCAAAACTGCATTTTAAAATCCAGTCTTTCAATGTTTGATGCAGAAGGAACATAAACTGAAATCACAGAAAATCCGTCAAAATCTGCACGGATAATTCTTCCCTCATTGTCATAGCTTTCAATTCCGCAACCGTATTCTACGTGATTCGGCTTTGTTTTAGAGGCAATTCCGACACCGCTGTAGCCTTTTCTTACGGCAGAATGCCAATAACTGTAATAGCCGATTTTTTCAAGGCTTTCGATGTCAATCTGATCGTTTCCTGCTTTGCTTTCCTGAATGCAGATAATATCGGGGTCTGCAGTTTTCAGCCAGCCTAAAAAATCTTTTGTAAAAGCAGCTCTGATTCCGTTGACGTTGTAGGTAATTAGTTTCATATTTAAATTATACTCTTTATAATCTTTATAGTTTAAGAATTAAAATTAATATCAAGATTTATTGTTTAATTGTTAGAACTGAAAAAATAAATAACCAGCATGATAAGGCAAAACAAAACGAAAAATAAAATCCATTTTCCAAAAGAATTAGTTTCTACGAAGAGATTGCTTTTTTTCTGAGGGATAGGATGTTTCCCGTTAAGAAATTCTGTTTCATATTGAAGAAGTTCTGGTTTATTTCCAAGCATTTTTTTTGCTTTTTCCCAATTCGGATCATTCGGATAGATTATTTTTCCGGGATTGCTACCTTCTTTCATTTTTACGGTAATCTTTCCATTAATGTTGGTCATTTTTACGCTGATATTAGAAAAATTTTCTATTGCTTCAGGATTAAATGTAGTTTCTTTATTTTGAATGCTTTCTACAAAGTTTTTTGCATTGTGCAATCCCATTCCGGTATTGTCGATCAACAGTTTTATAGCTTCTAATTTTTTGTTTTGTTGTAAAAGTGTGTTGATTTCTTCTCCGATATTATTTTTCTGTAATATTTCATTCGTGGAAACGCTGGATACATGATTGAAATTTTGTGCTGAACTGAAAGGAAATCTGCTAATATTATCAACAAGATCCTTAGATTCTTTCAGGCCCAACCCTGTTTTATCCTTTACTAATTTTATGGCAGAGATCATTTCGTTTCTCTGTATTAATTCCTGTACAGAGGTAAGAATATTGTGTTTTTGCAATAAGATTTCGTCATCGGTCATGGTTGGAAAATTATTTTCGGTAATTTACAAAATATAAAAAATTCCGGCGGGAAAAATCGAAGATTTTTCCCGCCGGAATTAAAGTTTTTAATAAGCAATCAGCTAAAAGCAAAAAGTTATTTCGGTTCAAGAACACTAATAGGAATAATACATTCCTCCAAAGAAATTCCGCCGTGCTGATAGGTTTCTTTGTAATAATTTACAAAATGATTATAATTTTTAGGATACGCTAAAAAGATATTATTCTTTGCGAAAATATATTTGGAGCTTAAATTTCCTTTCGGTAAAAACAGTTTTTCAGGATTTGTAACTGCCCAAACGTCACCATCGTCATAAGTCAGACTTTTTCCGGTTTTATAACGGATGTTGGTTGATGTTTCTCTGTCACCGACAACGCGGCTTGGTTTTTTTACATAAACCGTTCCATGGTCGGTTGTAATAACTAATTTGAATCCGCTTTCTGCAGCTAATTTAATGATCTTTAGTATTGAAGAATTCTCAAACCAGTTCATTGTCAAAGATCTGAAGGTTTTATCATCTCTGATTAGCTGATCAACAATATGATTGTCGGTCTTAGCGTGAGAAAGAATATCGATAAAGTTGTAAACAATCACCAAAAGATCATTGTTTTTATGCTGATTGAAGTCATCATAGATTTTTCTTTCAAAATCGGCATTCAGAACTTTAAGGTACTTCATCGATTTTGAGCTTAAACCAACTCTTTTCATCTGATCTTCCAGGAAATCACGCTCAAATTCGTTTTTATTTCCTTCCTCATTATCGTTAAACCATTTATCAGGAAAACGTTTTTCAATTTCTGAAGGTAAAAGTCCGGCAAAGAAAGAGTTTCTTGCGTATTGAGTCGCTGTTGGAAGAATACTGTAATAATAATCTTCAGATACCTTATTATAATGCTTGGTAAACAAAGGTTCGATTACTTTCCACTGATCGTATCGTAGGTTGTCGATCATTAAAAGCAAAACTTTTTCTTTTTCCATCTCCGGTTTTACTTTATCTTTAAATAAAGTATGGCTCATCATCGGTTTTTCTGAGCCATTTAGCCAGTCTTCGTAATTATTTTCAATAAATTTTGCAAACTGAATATTCGCTTCCTCTTTCTGCGATTGCAAAAGATCTGCAAATTCGTTATCGGTCACTTTATCAAATTTAAGTTCCCAGTTCACTATTTTTTTATAATATTCAGCCCAATCCTGATAGGTTCTTAAATAAGAAAGCTCCATCGAAAGATTTCTGAATTCCTGCTGATACTGAAGAATTGTTTTTTGCTCTACAAGATTATCTTCCTGAAGATTTTTCTTTAATGAAAGCAAAATCTGGTTCGGATTTACAGGCTTCAGAATATAATCTGAGATCTGCGACCCGATTGCTTCTTCCATGATATGCTCTTCTTCGCTTTTGGTAACCATCACGATTTTCAGAGAACTGTCTTTTTCTTTGATCATCGGAATGGCTTCAAGGCCGGAAATTCCCGGCATATTTTCGTCGATTAATGTTAAATCAAATTTTTCTGAGTCAATCAGTTCCAAAGCCTCATTCACATTGTTTACCGGAGTTACATGGTAACCTTTCTTTTCGAGGAAAACAATATGAGGTTTTAGTAAATCTATTTCATCATCAATCCATAATATTTTGTCTGACATACAAGTTTATTTTTTATGCGGATTATAGTATCAAAACTTTGACCAAAACTTGGTAAAATCTCCCAATTTAATGAGCTGAAAAGTTAAATCTTAGTTAAAGGTTTTCGATCAATATTCAATCCTGAATTATTCTATGAAGATAAGATAAATACTGCGATTTTTAAACAAATTTTAATCTTTATATTTCAAATAATAATTGTCTGTTTTCTTTGAATTGACATTAAAAACTTAATTTTGCAATTGTCTCACAATACTTCCATGCAGAATAAGCTTAAAATTATCAACGATCCGGTACACGGTTTTATCAAAATTCCTCACGAAATCTTATTTGATGTTATCGAACATCCCTATTTTCAAAGATTAAGAAGAATTTCGCAGACCGGACTTTTAAATTTAATTTTTCCGGGTGCAACGCATACGAGATTTCACCATGCTATCGGTGCAATGCATCTGATGTTTACCGCTTTGGAAACATTAAAACAGAAAGATGTTGAAATTTCTCCTGATGAAGAAAAAGGCGCCATGTTGGCAATTCTGATGCACGATATTGGTCACGGTCCGTTTTCGCACGCTTTAGAAAGTATGTTAATGGATGATTGGCATCATGAAAATCTTTCCTTATTATTAATGAACAGATTAAATGATGAGTTTAATGGTGAGTTATCAACGGCGATTGAGATGTTTCAGGGGAAATATCACAGAAAGTTTTTTAATCAGTTAATCAGTTCGCAACTGGATGTAGACCGGTTGGATTATTTGAACAGAGACAGCTTTTTTACGGGAGTTTCAGAAGGAAATATCAATACACAAAGGATTATTTCGATGATGAACGTTTGCAAAGAAGAATTGGTTATCGATGCGAAAGGCGTTTATTCAATTGAGAACTTCCTTACTGCAAGAATGTTTATGTATTGGCAGGTTTATTATCATAAAACTTCCGCTTTGGCAGAATTTATTTTGGTTAAAATTTTAGAAAGAGCAAAATATCTGGCTTCTGAAGGCGTCGATTTGCCTGCAACCGAAAATTTAAAATATTTTTTACACAGAGGAAAAAGCGCTGCAACCGATGAAGATGTTGAACGTTTTACGCAACTTGATGATAATGATGTGATTCAGGCAATGAAGTTGTGGCAGAAATCTGATGATTTTATCTTGTCTTATTGGTGTCAATGTGTCATTCAGCGAAATCTTCCTAAAACCATTATTTCGTCACATCCTTTTGATGAAAATTTTATTGATGAAAAAATAAGAAATACAAACGAATTTTTCGGAATCGATAACGGAAAAGAACTGGTGCACGAAATTACAAGAAGTCTTCTTCCTTATAATACAGAAAAACAGCCGATTTATCTGTTACAGAAAAGTGGTGAAGTTCTGAGGTTAGACGAGTCGGAAGATCAGCTTTTGTCAGGATTGATCGTTCATAAAACCAAAAGATATATTCTTACTTTCCCAAGATTATAATAAGATTTTCTCTTACACTTTCAAGATTGATGTGTGATTTTTTCTTAAATAAATACTAAAATCTATATTCCAAATGTTTGCGAATAAGAGAATTTCTTATCTTTGCAGAATATGGAATTTACAGCTTCGCAAATTGCAAGTTTTATCAACGGAAAAATTATAGGCGACGAAAATGCGCTTATTACCGGCGTTTCACCGATCGAAAGCGGGGAATCCGGTCATCTTTCCTTTGTTGCGCAGGATCGTTTTGCGCATCACTTAGATACTTCAAAATGTTCGGTACTTATTGTTACCGAGACGCTTATCAATAAAGATCAATATAATCCTACCATTATCGCTGTAAAAGATGCTTATCTTTCTTTTCAGATTTTAATGAATCTTTATCAGGAAATGCAAGGCAGAAAAGAGGGTATTGAAGATGGCTCTTCGATTCACGAAACTGCCGTAATCGGAGATAAAGTATATATCGGAGCGTTTACTTATGTATCAGAAAAAGCAAAAATTGGTGAAGGTTCACAGGTGTTTCCTCAGGTCTACATTGGTAAAGGAGTGAAAATTGGTAAAAACTGTAAGATCGACAGTGGTGCTAGAATTTATGATTATTGCATTATCGGAGATAATTGTGTGATACACTCCAACACCGTTATAGGTGGTGATGGATTTGGTTTTCAGCCGACTCCTGAAGGTTTTCAGAAGATTCCTCAGCTGGGAAATGTTATTATTGAAGATGATGTGGAAATCGGTTCAAACTGTAGTATCGACAGAGCAACAATTGGTTCTACGATGATTGGCAAAGGTACTAAAATAGATAATCTGATCCAGATTGCACACAACGTAAAAATCGGAGCTAACAATGTCATTGCTGCTCAGGCAGGAATTGCAGGTTCTACAACCATCGGCGACTGGAATCAAATTGGCGGTCAGGTCGGAATTGTAGGTCATATAAAAATCGGTAATCAGGTGAAAATTCAGGCGCAGAGTGGAGTAAACTCAAGCGTTAATGATAAAGAAACCGTGTATGGTTCACCTGCGATTAGTTACAACGACTATCTTAGAAGCTACGTGCATTTCAGGAACCTTCCTGAACTTGCGAAAAGAATAAATAATCTTGAGAATAACTCAAAAGATCATACTAATGAGTGATATGCAAAAAACCCTTCAGGAAGAAGTTACTCTTTCCGGAATTGGTCTTCATACTGGTAAAGAAGTAAAATTAACCATTAAACCTGCGAAAGAAAATACAGGTTTTGTTTTCGTAAGAACAGATTTGGAGGGGCATCCTCAGGTCGAAGCTGATGTTAATTACGTTGTAGCAACAGAAAGAGGAACGACATTAGAAAAATTAGGTGTTAAAATCAATACTTGTGAGCACCTTTTGGCTGCTTTGGTAGGTTGCGATATAGATAACGCAATTTTAGAGATGAATGCTTCTGAACCACCAATCTTAGATGGTTCATCAAAATTTTTCGTAGAAGCTATCGAAAGTGTTGGTGTTGTAGAACAAACTGTTGCAAGAGAATATCTTGTTGTAAAAGAAGTGTTGAGCTATAGCGATCCCGCAACAGGCTCAGAAATTACAATCATCCCTTCAGATACGTATGAAGTGACTACAATGGTAGATTTCGGGACTAAAGTTTTAGGAACTCAAAATGCTACATTAAAAAATATTTCAGAATTTAAAGAAGAAATTTCTTCTGCAAGAACATTCAGCTTTTTGCACGAATTGGAAATGCTTCTTGACCACGGTTTGATAAAAGGTGGAGATATTTCTAATGCAATTGTATATGTTGATAAAGATTTAACTCCAGAAACAACCGAAAAATTAAAAACAGCCTTTGGTAAAGACCACGTGTCAATAAGACCAAATGGAATTTTAGATAATTTAACTCTAAACTTTCCGAACGAAGCTGCAAGACACAAATTATTGGATGTAATCGGTGATTTGGCTTTATGCGGAGTTAAAATTAAAGGTAAAATTATAGCCAACAAACCAGGACATTTTGTAAATACCCAGTTCGCTAAAAAGCTGAATCGTCAGTGGAAATTACAGAGAAAGAAAAACGTTCCTGATTTTGATTTAAACAAAGAACCGGTTTTTGATATCAACGGGATTATGAGATTAATGCCGCATCGTTATCCGTTTTTATTGATTGACAAAGTTCTTGAGCTTTCAGATACCCATGTTGTAGGTTTAAAGAATGTAACGTTCAACGAACCGTTTTTCGTTGGCCATTTTCCTAAAGAACCGGTTATGCCAGGAGTTTTACAGGTTGAAGCTTTAGCTCAGACAGGTGGGATTTTAGTTTTGGCGAGCGTTCCGGATCCTGAAAACTATTCGACTTACTTTATTAAAATTGACAAGGTTAAATTTAAAAGAAAAGTAATACCTGGAGACACTTTAGTTTTCAAAATTGAATTGATAACACCAATCAGAAGAGGTATTGTTCACATGCAGGGTTACGGATATGTAGGAGATACTGTTGCTGTAGAAGCAGAACTAATGGCTCAAGTTGCAAAAAATAAAATTGATTAAATGATTCATCAATTAGCGGCCGTAGATAAACGTGCAAAAATTGGCAAAAATGTAGTGGTAGAACCTTTCACAACAATTGCTGCAGATGTAGAAATTGGTGAAGGTACATGGATAGGGTCTAACGTAACCATTATGGATGGTGCAAGAATCGGAAAAAATTGTAAAATTTTCCCTGGAACTGTAATTTCTGCAATTCCTCAGGATTTGAAGTTTGAAGGAGAAGATACACAGACGATTATTGGAGATAATACAACCTTGAGAGAATGTGTTACCGTAAATAAAGGGACAAAAGCTTTAGGATATACCAAAGTAGGAGAAAACTGTCTGATTATGGCAACTTCCCACGTAGCGCACGATTGCATTATCGGAAATAATGTGATCATTGCAAACGGCTGCGGTATTGCCGGTCACGTTGAAATCGGCGACTTTACAGTGATGGGAGGTCTTTCTGCCATTCAGCAATTCGGTAAAATCGGAAAACACGCAATGGTTTCAGGAGGATCACTGGTGAGAAAAGATATTCCGCCTTACATTAAAGTAGGTAGAGAGCCCATTTCTTATGCCGGAATTAATTCTGTAGGTTTAAGAAGAAGAGGTTTTACTAATGATAAGATTTTCGAAATTCAGAAAATTTACAGATATATCTTCCAGATGAAAATGAACGTTACCCAAGCATTAATTCATATCGAAAAAGAAATGCTTCCGACCGCTGAAAGAGATGAGATTTTAGAATTTATCAAAAACTCTCCTGGAGGTATTGTAAAGGGATACGGAACAGGAAAAGAATAATTTAGAATAAAAAATAACTATAAAAAAAATCGAGTTTATAGATTCAAACTTTAAACCCGAAACTTTAAACCAAAAGTATGGCAACAAGTAACGATATCAGAAAAGGTCTTTGCATCGAGTACAGCAACGATATTTTTAAAGTAATCGAATTTCTTCACGTAAAACCAGGAAAAGGTCCTGCTTTCGTAAGAACAAAACTAAAATCGGTAACCAACGGTAAAGTGATCGACAATACTTTCTCTGCAGGTCACAAAATTGATGAAGTAAAGGTGATCACAAGAAAATTCCAGTATCTTTATGATGATGAGAACGGTTTCCACTTTATGAATAACGAAGATTTTTCTCAATTATATTTAAACAAAGACATGATTGAAAACTCAAACCTGATGAAAGCGGGTGAAGAAGTGACAATCATTCTTAAAGAAGTTGATGAAACTCCACTTTCTGCAGAATTGCCGCAGTCAGTTTATCTTGAAGTTGTAGAAGCAGATCCTGGAGTAAAAGGAAATACAGCAACAAATGCTCTGAAAAATGCAATCGTTGAGACAGGAGCAAGAGTAATGGTTCCTTTGTTCATCGAGCCGGGAGACAAAATCAAAGTGAGCACAGAAGACGGTTCTTACCTTGAAAGAGTAAAATAAAATAGCAGGAAGCTGGAAGCATGAAGTTTCCAGCTTTCTTATTATAAAAGCTTTTCGATATTGTTCGGGAGCCTTTTTTATTTTTATGGCAGCAATTTCCGTCTTCCACTCCCGCTTTTTTGCTACACTTTGTTTCGCAAAAAGAGCTCCGTTCAAGCCGGGCTGCAATGTACACAGAAAAACAAATTTTGTCAAGTTTTCTGATCTTGGCAAAGTTAATTTAAGTAAAGCATCATTAGAAACCTTGTTAAGTTTTTAAACTTTGACAAGGTTAATTTAAAACAAACATCATTTAAAAATATGACGTTTCATCAGCCACAAAAACTTAAAACAATTGCTGATCTCATCGGAGCAAAATTTATCGGCTCTGAAGATTTCGAAGTTTTGGGAACCAACGAAATTCATCGTGTAAAAGCAGGAGAAATCGTTTTCGTCAATCATCCAAAATATTACGAAAAAGCACTGAATTCTGCTGCAACCATTATCTTAATCGATAAAGAAGTAGAATGCCCCGAAGGAAAAGCGCTTCTTGTTTCAGACGATCCTTTCAGAGATTTCAATAAAATCAATACGCATTTTACAAGAATTTACAATTTCACGGAGACCCTTCATGATGTTGAAATAGGAGAGGGTACGAAAATTCATCCTTCCGCGGTCATCGGAAATAATGTAACCATCGGAAAAAACACTTTAATTTTCCCAAATGTAGTTATCGGGGACAGAACGATTATTGGAGATAATGTGGTGATCCAGTCCAATACCGTTTTAGGTGGTGATGCTTTCTATTACAGAAAACTGAACGGAAATTTCGACCGTTTGATTTCGGTGGGAAATGTCATTATTGAAAACAACGTAGAAATCGGAAACGGCTGTACCATCGACAGAGGAGTTACAGATTCTACAATTATCGGTGAAGGTTCGGTCTTAGATAATCAGATTCAGATTGGTCATGATACAGTTATCGGAAAAAAATGTCTCATCGCTTCTCAGGTTGGTGTTGCAGGGTGCTGTATCATCGGTGATGAGGTAACTTTATGGGGACAGGTGGGGATCGCTTCAGGAAATAATATTGAAAGCGGTTCTGTGCTTTTAGGTAAAACAGGAGTCAACCGTGACCTTAAAAAAGGAACGTACATCGGAATGTTTGCCGAAGATTATAAAACTTACCTGAAAAAAGAGGTGAAATTGAGAAATCTTGAGTAAACAAATTGCTCTGATTTATTTAAAATCAAAGAAAAATAAGTAAATTTGTGAGCAATAATAAAATAAGAAAATAAATTTAAAAAACAATAAAATGTCAATTTTAGTAAACAAAGATTCTAAAGTAATTGTACAAGGATTTACTGGTAACGAAGGTACTTTCCACGCAGGTCAGATGATTGAGTACGGAACAAACGTAGTAGGTGGAGTTACTCCCGGAAAAGGAGGAAGCGAGCACTTAGGAAAGCCGGTATTCAACACTGTTGCTGATGCTGTATCTAAAGCTGGAGCAAACGTAAGTATTATTTTCGTACCACCTGCATTTGCTGCAGACGCTATCATGGAAGCTGCTGAAGCAGGTATTAAAGTGATCGTTTGTATTACTGAAGGTATTCCTGTTGCAGATATGGTAAAAGTAAAATCTTATATCGCAGACAGAGAGTGCAGATTAATCGGGCCAAACTGTCCTGGAATCATCACTTCTGAAGAAGCTAAAATTGGTATTATGCCAGGTTTCGTTTTCAAAAAAGGTAAAGTAGGTATTGTTTCAAAATCAGGAACTCTTACTTATGAAGCTGCTGATCAGGTGGTAAGAGCTGGTTACGGTATTTCTACTGCAATCGGAATCGGTGGTGACCCAATTATCGGAACTACAACTAAAGAAGCTTTAGAATTGTTCATCAACGACCCGGAAACTGAAGCGGTTGTAATGATCGGAGAAATCGGTGGTGGTCTTGAAGCTGAAGCTGCAAGATGGTATAAAGCTAGTGGTTCTACGAAGCCTGTTGTAGGTTTCATCGCTGGACAAACTGCTCCTAAAGGAAGAACAATGGGTCACGCTGGAGCAATTGTTGGTGGTGCAGAAGATACAGCTCAGGCAAAAATGGAAATCATGAGAGAAAACGGTATCAACGTAGTAGATTCCCCTGCTGACATCGGTGCTACCGTAGCAAAAATCTTAGGATAATTAAAACAAGCATAATATGAAAAAAATTTTATTAACATCCGCGTTGGCTTTTTCTGTTTTATCATTCGCCCAGATTGATTTAAGAAACACAAGATTTGGTCTTACAGCAGGTGGAAACTATTCCAGAGTAAAGAATGCGCATAATCCTTCGGGACCAAGATTTACTTTTCAGGCAGGTGTATTGGCATTAATTCCGATGGGAGGTGCAGATCAGTTTTATCTGCAGCCGGAGGTTACCTATTATGGAGCCGGTGAATCGGGAAAAGATAAAAATGCTAAAGGAGTAGATGGTTATGATGCTGTATATGCTAATGACTATCTAAGTGTTCCAATTTATTTCAAAGGGTATTTTTCTGAAGCAGAATCAGAATTCTTTGGATTAATTGGTCCGAGATTCAATTTCTTATTGAATCAGACTACAAAAAATGCTCCTGTAGGCAGACCTTATTACGATCCTGATGTAACTGATCCTGATTATCCGCAGATAAGTGGTAAAGCGAACAGCTTCAACTTTGCAGTAGGTGTTGGAATAGGATATAGCTATAAAAGACAGTTAGAACTAGCTTTAAAATATGATTTTGGTATATCCAATACATATCCGAAGCTTGTTGAGAGCTTTACTCAAGATCCTAATACAGCTAAAAAGAAATCTGAACAGGTTCTTAGTTTAACGTTAAGCTATATTTTCGAATAAAATTTTTTCGTTACAATAAAAAATTCCGGAACTCAGTTCCGGAATTTTTATTTTTTATTTTTGATGAAATATCATTTTATTTTAACTTCTTATCCATTTCCAGATTTCTTTCATCGTCGCTTTATTTCCGTACATTAAAATTCCTACTCGGTAAATTTTTCCTGCTAAAAAAATCATAAAGAAAGTCGTTCCAGCCAGCAAAGCAATAGACAAAGCAATTTGCCAAGCAGGTACTCCGAAAGGAATTCTTGCCACCATCGCAACAGGTGAAGTGAAAGGAATTATAGACATCCAGAATCCGACAGGTCCGTCAGGATTGTTGATGACTGAAATACTTCCATACATCCCTAAAGTAAGCGGAAGAATCGCAAATAAAGTAAATTGCTGCGTTTCCGTTTCATTATCAACTGCAGAGCCGATTGCAGCATAAACAGAGCTGTAAAACATATATCCTAAAAGGAAAAATATGATAAAAACAAAAATAATTAAAGGGAAATTCATTTCTAACAAACTGTGAGAAATCTGTGTCGCCATTTGTCCAACATCAAGTTTGCTCATCAATTCTTCATTCCCGCCCGGAATATTTTTCTGAAGTGACGAAAATCCGGTATTCAAAATCAGAGCTCCGGCTACAGACATCGTAATCCAAACGATAAACTGAGTTAAAGCAACTAAAGTAACTCCCAAAATTTTTCCCATCATCAATTCAAAAGGTTTTACAGAAGAAATAATAATCTCAACCACACGGTTGTTTTTCTCTTCCAAAACGCTTCTCATTACACGAACACCATAAATTAAAATAAACATGAATGTTACATACATTAAGATCATGCTCATTGCACTTTTAATTCCGAATGCTAAATCAGAATCTTCTTTATTGTCTTCTGAAACGTTAATGGTTTTTAAAGTGAAACTTTTATCTAAATTTTCAAGCTGTGCCTGCTGAATTCCAAGTTGCTTGATTTTTTCTTTTTTGATAACATTGGTAATATCCGAGATAATTTGCTGTTTCGTATCAAAACCAATTTTGGTGTTGACAACCAGTCTTGAACCTTTCTCAATATTATCAAGATCATTACCGGATAAAGCAGGAAGTATCAGAATACCATCCAAATTCTCATTTCCTTTTAGATTTTTAACTTTAGACTGCTCTTCAGCAGCCGGAATAAATACATAATTGATTTTTTCGTCAGATTTAAGCTGTCCTCTAAATAATCCGCTGTTATCAACCACTTCAATAATGT
The DNA here is from genome assembly GCF_001693475.1 of Chryseobacterium sp. CBo1. NCBI lineage: Bacteria > Pseudomonadati > Bacteroidota > Flavobacteriia > Flavobacteriales > Weeksellaceae > Chryseobacterium > Chryseobacterium sp. CBo1. Next base: position 59,663 of record NZ_MAUH01000004.1, on the reverse strand, counting down.
TGTGCGACTCATTAGCTTTAAACATAAAACCAATCACTGCCCCAAAAGCAATAATCATTAAAGGAGCCAGCAAAGTGAGTATAATGAAAGACTTTTTCTTAACCTGTGTAAGAAATTCTCTTTTTGTAATTAAAAAAATATTGTTCATAAAATTAAGAGTGATTGCTTACTGCATTAATAAATACTTCATTCATGCTCGGAATTCTTTCGTCGAATGATCTTACTTTTCCAACGTTCACCAGATCTAGAAGAATATTATTCTGATCTGCTTCGTTTTTAAGATCAAAAGAAATCAGATTATTTTCATTGGTAATATTAAAAATTCCATATTTATCTTTAAATTGATCAAACTGATAATCATTGATTTCAGATAAAGTAACTCCAAAAATATTCTTCTTGAATTTTTCACGAACGTCAAAAACTCTACCATCGATAATCTTTTTTGAATTGTTGATCAATGCAACATAATCACACATTTCTTCCACGCTTTCCATTCTGTGGGTGGAGAGAATGATGGTGGTTCCGTTATTTTTAAGTTCGATGATCTGATCTTTAATTAAATTGGCATTTACAGGATCAAAACCAGAAAAAGGTTCATCAAGAATTAAAAGATGGGGTCTGTGAAGCACTGTTACCACAAACTGTATTTTCTGGGCCATCCCTTTTGAAAGTTCAGAGAGCTTTTTCTTCCACCATTGATCGATATTTAGCTTGTCAAACCATTTTTTTGCTTCATTCAAGGCATCATTTTTTTTCATCCCTTTCAGCTCCCCAAAATATAGAATCTGGTCACCGACACTCATGTTTTTATAAAGACCACGTTCTTCCGGCATATAACCGATGTCCTTAATATGATTGGGATTTAGTTTTTCTCCGTTGATTAAAACTTCTCCCGAATCGGCCTGTGTAATTTGATTGATAATTCTGATGAAAGAGGTTTTACCCGCTCCGTTGGGTCCGAGAAGACCGTAGATACTTCCTTTCGGAACGTGGATGCTAAAATCATCCAATGCAGTTTTTTTTCCTGCATTGTAGGTTTTAGTAATATGTTCAGCTTTTAGCATTAAAAATTGTTTTTTACAATTAGTATAAAAATATTCCGAAAGTTACGGAATTGAGAATTTAGCTAAAAGAAAAAATCCTGATGTTGATCAGGATTTGTATATTATTGTTTTACTATTTGAGTAACTTTTTGCGTGTTGTCACTTAGAATATATCTTATAAGATATTTTCCGGGTTTTAGTTTCTGGATATTGATCTCGGCACTATTGTTATTTACCGCATAATTAGCAACCTGAGTTCCTAATATAGAATAGAACGAAACATTTTTTATTTTCAATGAAGAATCTTTAGCTTTCACCATCAAAAAGTCTTTTGCTGGATTCGGGTATGCAGTAAGCACACCATCATCTGACTTCTGAGAGTTCGAAGTTGGCTCTTTTATTTGCGCTTTTAAATTATCGGAAAAGCCGATAGAAGCTGCAATAAAGATAAATAAAAGTAAAAGTTTTCTCATCAACGTATAGTTTGCTTAAATATTACTAACAAAAATAATAAATTCTATAATTCTCTGCAATAGTTTTTTGTAGAACTTATATTAAATTTGCAATAAATTATTCAAAAAGTATTCCAAAGATGATATATTCTAGAAACAGAAGACTAAGAGTGAATGAATCGATGAGAGGTTTGGTGAGAGAATGCAGTCTTTCAGTCAATGATTTTGTAATGCCAATTTTCGTAATGGAAGGCGAAAACAAGCAGGAAGCCATTGCTTCTATGCCCGGAATTTTCAGGCGAAGCATTGATCTAACCGTAAAAGAATGTAAAGAATTATTTTCTTTAGGTGTAAAAGCGGTCAATCTTTACATGAAAGTTTCTGATCATTTAAAAGATAATACCGGAAAAGAAGCGTGGAATAAAGATGGATTAATGCAAAATACCATTAAAGCAATCAAAGATGCAGTTCCTGAAATGGTAATTATGCCCGATGTAGCTTTAGATCCATACTCAATTTACGGCCACGACGGGATCATAGAAAACGGAAAAATCATTAACGATGCAACCAACGAAGCTTTGGCAAGAATGGCTGTATCACACGCAGAAGCCGGAGCTGACATTGTGGCGCCAAGTGATATGATGGATGGCAGAGTTTTGGCAATTCGTGAAGCTTTGGAAGAAAGCGGCTTTCATGATGTAGGAATTCTGAGTTATGCCGCAAAATACGCAAGTTCGTTTTACGGGCCTTTCAGAAGTGCTTTAGACAGTGCTCCAAAAGACAACATGGAAATTCCGAAAGATAAAAAGACCTATCAGATGGATTTTCACAATTCCCGTGAAGCTTTGAATGAAGTTTTTAAAGACGTGGAAGAAGGCGCAGATATTATCATGATTAAACCCGGACTTCCTTACCTGGATATTGTTGCAAAGGTTCGTGAAGCGATCGATCTGCCTATTGCGGTTTACAATGTAAGTGGCGAGTATGCCATGTTGAAAGCTGCGGCTCAAAACGGCTGGCTTGATAATGATAAAGCTATTATTGAAAGTTTAACATGCTTCAAAAGAGCAGGAGCAGATATGATTTTCACATATGCTGCGAAAGAAGCTGCAATGCTTTTAAATAAGTAACATTTACCACAGAAGTCACAAAAGCTTTTTAAAAGTTTTCAAGCTATACAAATAAAAGTTCACATAAGTTTTCAAAGAATGGCTAATGTGAACTTTTTTATTTCTAAAATTAAAATCACTTATTTTGTGATTTTTTCGGATAAATTATTCTACATCAAAATCTTTTCCCTTTACAAATTTAGCGGCAAAAGGAGCCTGGTTTCCGGAATATTTTAATACGAAATGTTTTTTGGTATCGGTGTCAACTTTTGCTTCTACATTCACATTGGTTGTCTGGAAACTTACATCCAAACCGACTCCCGATTCTTTTTCAAGAAAAATCTCTACACTTTCAGCATAAAATAAAGAGGCGCTCAAGTAATTAAACTTTACATTTTTTCGGTACGTTTTAGATTTCGATTGAGTGAAAGCAGAATAGCTCTGAAGAATTTCAATTCCGGGCGGATCGATGTTTGTAATCCTTGATTTTGTAACGCCGTTTACCCGAACAGAAAAATTTTTAGCCTGATTGATATTCCCGTTAATACCGATGTTAAATAAGGAGGGTAAAGCCAGGCCATATTCAATCATACTGTCTTTTGTAAATTCAAAATCGGGTATCAATGCAGAATGTTTGGTGACACTCATCAGTTGATTTTTGATGTCAATAAGCTTTTGACCTGAAAAAAGATAGCCGATAAGATTATTATTGGTCGTGCGCCAGTTTCTGCCGTTCCATTCGTAGATTTCGCACAATAAAGTGTCTGCAGAAGAATGGGGAAGAAGATCAATATCCTGCCATTTGAAAACTTCCTTTGCATAAGGTCTTCTGTTGACAAGATTTATTCCTAAATCAAGCGCCATTAATTCGCTGAGCTGTTGATTGGTTGCCATATTTAATATTTAATGATTGGTGTTTTAAAATTATGAAATTATTCAGATTTCTGAGCATTAAATTTTAAGTTAAAAAAAAATCTGCTGCGAATTACAGTGATAATTAAAATTTAACTAGCTAAAATCATTTGTCAGCATAATTTTAAAAAAGTAATTTAGGCCTATGAAAATTTACACCAAAACAGGAGACAAGGGTCAGACCGCTTTGTATGGCGGAACAAGAGTGTCGAAAGCCAGTGCAAGAGTTGACAGCTATGGAAATATTGATGAGTTGAATTCGTTTATAGGAATTTCAAAAAGTCATATTGAGGATGAAGAAGTTTTAAAACAGCTGAAAAAAATTCAGTTCGATTTGTTCACGGTAGGTTCTGAAGCCGCAACTCCTGTGGATAAATTGATGTTGGCCAACGGAAAATCTCGTCTTCCCTTAATTATTTCTGATACGGAAATTGAAGAATTGGAAAACTGGATGGATGCTTTTGAAGAAAAATTAGAACCGCTTCAATATTTTATTCTTCCCGGTGGTGGTAAATCGGCGACTTTTTTACATGCAGCCCGTACAATTTGCCGAAGAGCAGAGCGTTCTTTGGTTTTTTTGAATGAATCTGAAGAAGTGCGTCCTGAACTGATTAAATATCTGAACCGACTTTCAGATTACCTTTTTGTTCTGGCAAGATATATTTCGAAAATCAATAACGAGCCTGAAGAATACTGGAATCCGAATGAAAGATAAAGTATTACTCTTCATCAACGGAGATGCTCCGAAATCTTTCCCAGACTTAGAAAATTATAGCCTGATTGCCTGTACAGATGGCGCTTTTCACTATTTAAAAGACTTAGATTTTCCTTTAGATAAGCTTGATTTTATTTCCGGTGATTTTGATTCTCATTCAGGTTCGGATGAAAATATTTATCACGAAAAATTTATTCATACTCCGGATCAGGAACGAACAGATTTTCATAAAGCTTTAGAAATTATTCTTGAAAAAGGTTTTGATAATGTTGATGTTTTCGGTGGAAGTGGTGGAGAACAGGATCATTTTTTGGGTAATCTTACGGTAGCTTTTGGTTTTAAAGATCAGATGAATATTCAGTTTTATGACGAATTTTCAGAGTATTATTTCATTCCAAAATTGTTTTTGGCAAAGAAAATGAAAGGTAGAATTGTATCGTTATATCCTTTTCCTTTTGCAGAAAATATTATCACAAAAGGTTTGCAATGGCCTCTTGATAATGTGAATGCAGATATGACAAAAGATATGATGATCAGAAATTTTGCGGTGAAAGATCATGTTTCTATAGAATATCAGAAAGGAGACCTGCTTTTTTTTGCAGGGAAGAAAAGGATGTAAATTCAACATACAGAATACGTTAAGAAAATCTGTTTTTCATAAATAAATATCATTTTTATTTTTAGGTTTAAATATAAACTTTAAGAAAAATTTAAACTAAAAAATCAAACTTTTTTAGCAATTTTGCATTCTTAATTCACTTGTTAGAAAATGAAAATAAAATACTCGGAACTTATTGATCAGACATTGTATTTTCCAACGGAAGAATTCAATGTTTCTGAGAACAATTTGTTGTTTCACGATATTCCTTTGATGGAAGTTGTTGAAAAGTTTGGAACTCCTTTAAAGGTAAGTTACCTCCCGAAGATTTCTCAAAATATTCAGAAAGCAAAAGGCTGGTTCAAGGAAGCTTTTGAGAAAATTGATTATAAAAAAAGCTACAGATATTGCTACTGTACAAAATCCAGCCATTTCAAATTCGTTATTGAAGAAGCATTGAAAAATGATATTTCTATCGAAACGTCTTCTGCATATGATATGGATATTGTAAAATCTCTTTTCGGTGAAGGAAAAGTTGATAAAAATATTGAAGTAATCTGTAATGGTTTTAAAACTGATGATTATCTGGCTAAAATTTCAGACATGATCAATAATGGTTTTGAAAATATTACGCCAATTCTGGATAATTACCGTGAATTGGATAAGCTTACAGAAAGCATCGATACCACTTTTGACATCGGAATCAGAATTGCTTCTGAGGAAGAACCGAAATTCGAATTTTATACCTCTAGATTAGGAATCGGTTACAAAGACATTATTCCTTACTATAGTCAGAAAATTGCAGAACATCCGAATGCAAGACTGAAAATGCTTCACTTTTTCATTAATACCGGAATCAAAGACACGGCGTATTATTGGAATGAATTGTACAAATGTCTTCGTGTTTATGCACGTTTGAAGAAAATTGCTCCCGAAGTTAATTCACTGAATATCGGTGGTGGTTTCCCAATCAAAACTTCGTTGAATTTTGATTACGATTACCAGTATATGGTGGAAGAAATTGTTTCTCAAATCAAAAAATTCTGCGAAGAAGAAGGGGTTGAAGAACCGAATATTTATACAGAATTTGGAAGTTTTACCGTAGGAGAGAGTGGTGCAAATCTGTATAAAATTATTTCTCAGAAACGTCAGAACGACAGAGAAAAATGGAATATGATCGATTCATCTTTCATGACAACGCTTCCTGATACCTGGGCGATTTCAAGACACTTTATCATGCTTCCGCTAAATCGTTGGGAAGATTCTTACGAAAGAGTTTTCTTAGGAGGTTTAACCTGTGATTCTGATGATTACTACAATTCTGAACAGCATACCAACGCCATTTATCTGCCTGTTTTCAGTGATACAAAACCTTTATACATAGGGTTTTTCCACACCGGGGCTTATCAGGAAACAATTGGTGGCTATGGTGGAGTTCATCACTGTCTGATGCCGCAACCAAGACATATTCTGATTCAGAAAGATGAGAACGGCGAGTTTCAATATGAAATTTTCAGAGAAAGACAGGAGCCGGACGATATTTTGAAGCTTCTTGGTTATAAATAATATCTGATGTTTCAATAGAAATGGGCTTTAGCCCGTTTTAAAATACAAATAAATTCAAATGGCTTTAGCCAAAATGTATAAAAATAGCTCTCATAATTTTGAGAGCTATTTTTTAATTAAAATGATGAGAAATTTTATCAATTTCCAGTTCAGAATAATCTGAAAGCACAATATTCGCCAAACTATAATCCTGATTATGTGTGTGTAGACTTTTATAAGCTGCACAAAAAATATGGGCTCTGTGTGCTGCCAAAATCCCATTAGTGGAATCTTCGATAACCATGCAGTTTTCAATTGGCTCATTGGCTAATTTTGCGGCAAGCTGGAAAATTTCAGGATGAGGCTTTGATTCCGTCAAATCGGCACCGCTAATTTTTCCGATGAAGTATTTTTCCAGTCCGAATTTTTCAAAAACCATATTGATGGTCGTCATCGTTGCGGAAGAAGCGAGAATTAATTTAATATTGTTTTGATAATAATGTTCAATCAATTTTCTGACCCCTGAAATTAAATCAAATTCAGCATCGTTGTAAAAATAATCCTTGAAATGTGCTCTTTTGATGGCTGCAATATCTTCGTATGATTGAGAAAGTCCGAAAGTCTGAATTAAAGTTTCGCAAACTTTTTTTGTAGAAGCACCGGTAAACGAAGTGTAAAGTTCTTCAGAAACATCGGCATTTAGTTCTTTAAATGTTTTGAAATAAGCTTTTCTGTGCAGTGGCTCTGTGTCAACAATTACCCCATCCATATCGAAAAGCACAGCTTTTAAGGACATATTTTTTAAATTTTTGCAAAGTTAATAAATTTGGCTGGAAGCTTGAAGCTAGATGTTGGAAGCTTAGCTTCGGTGAAAAACAGATTTAGTTATTTTAATCTGCGTAATCTCCAAAATCTGCGAGAATTTTTAAATTTAATACTATCTAAAATCGAGAATTAATTTCACCATAAAAACTTCCAACTTCCGTCATCCATCATCTATCTTTCATTATCTTTGCAAAAATCATTTAATTCTAAATAAAACATGAAAACATACGCAGGAATTCCTGAAGAAAATGCTTCATTAGAAAATTCAAAAGTAGTTTTGGTAACAGTTCCTTATGACGGAACTTCAACTTGGGGAAAAGGTGCAGATAAAGGTCCTGAATTGTTCCTTGATGCTTCTGAAAACATGGAACTGTATGACATTGAAACAGGAACTGAACCTTATCTTGAGGGTGTTTATTTAGCTGGAGAAGTTTCTGAAAATTCAACACCTGAAGCAATGACGGAAGCGGTTTATCAGAAAACAAAAGAGCTTTTGGCAACAGATAAATTGTTTACCCTTTTTGGTGGTGAGCATTCGGTTTCTATCGGTTCTATTCGTGCGGTTGGAGAAAAATTTGAAAATTTGACGGTTCTTCAGTTAGACGCTCATACAGATTTACGTCCTGAATTCCATGGTTCTACTTCTAACCATGCTTGCGCGGTTTTTGAAGCGAATCAGAAACATAATTTGGTTCAGGTGGGAATCCGTTCTATGGATGTTGAGGAAGCTCAGTATTTACCTGAAGGGAGAGTGTTTTTTGCGCACGAAATTGCTCACAACGACAATTGGGTAAATGATGTTTTGGAAAAAGTTTCCGGTAATGTGTATATCACCATCGATTTGGATGCTTTTGATCCATCAATCGCACCATCTACAGGAACTCCGGAACCGGGAGGTTTACAATGGTATCCAACATTAGAGCTATTGAGAAAAGTTTTCGAAAAATGTAATGTTGTGGCTTTTGATATTGTTGAGCTGATGGATTCTGCTTATGCAAAACCAAGTGCTTTCTTAGCTGCAAAATTGTATTACAAGATGTTGGCTTATTATCATATCAACAGAGATTAAAATTCCGCAGGAAACGGATTTTTTCTTCCAATTTTTCTTCTGACATTTGTGAGGTAAAAACAAATGAAAATGTCGAGACAAGAGCAAATAGATTATCAGAGAATTGCCAAGGCGATAGAGTATATTCAGAGCAATTTTAAACTTCAGCCCAATTTGGATGAGGTTGCTGAAAAAGTAAACTTAAGTCCGGCTCATTTTCAGAAAATATTTACCGATTGGGCAGGAACGAGCCCAAAGAAATTTTTGCAGTTCATCAGTCTTGAGCACGCAAAAAATTTATTGAAAGAAGAAAAAGCAAGTTTGTTTGATGCTGCTCTGGAAACCGGACTTTCAAGCACAAGCAGATTACATGATTTGTTTGTGAATATCGAAGGAATGTCTCCCGCAGAATACAAAAACGGTGGAAAAAATCTGAGAATAAATTATAATTTCTCTGAGAGTCCGTTTGGAAAAATCATTACCGCATCTACCGAAAAAGGGATTTGCTATATGGCTTTCGAAGAAAATAAAGAAAATGCATTGAGAGATTTACACCATAAATTTCCCAATGCATCTTTTTTTGAGAAATACGATGAGTTTCAGAAAAATGCATTATCAATTTTTAACAAAGACTGGTCAAAACTCAATACCATAAAACTCCATTTAAAAGGAACTGATTTCCAGTTGAAAGTCTGGGAAAGCTTGCTTAAAATTCCTTTGGGAAAATTATCGACTTACGGAAATTTAGCTAACGAAATAGGAAGCCCGAAAGCTTCAAGAGCCGTAGGAACTGCGATCGGAAGCAATCCTGTTGCATTTTTAATTCCGTGTCATCGTGTGATACAATCTTCAGGCAAAATCGGTGGTTATATGTGGGGAAGTGATAGAAAACGGTTGATAATCGGCTGGGAAAGTGCAAAGATATATTCTGATGATTCTATTTTGCTGTAAATAATTTCTCTCACAAATTATACAGATTTTCACAGGTTCTCGTGTGCTTCGTGAAAGATCTTTGTGCGCTTTGTGGTTAAAAAAAAGCAATGTCGTGGAGGTTTATCAGATGAAATGATTTCTTAGTGTTATTAGTGAAAAATGTTTGTGTAATTTGTGTTTTAATATTTAGCTTAAACCTTAAAAAATGCTTAACCTTTTCAACGAAATACAAAATTTCCCCATCAATGTTCTTCCCAAAGACGGAGTTGCAGAATATTACGGAAAGATTTTTTCTGATGCAGAATGCGAAAAATATTACCAGTATTTATTCAACGAAATTCCGTGGGAAAATGATGAAGCCGTAATTTTCGGTAAATTGATTTACACCAAAAGAAAAGTGGCTTGGTTTGGTGAAAAAGAATTTGAATACACTTATTCCAATCGTACGAAATATGCAAAACTCTGGACTCCCGAATTATTAGCTTTAAAACAAAAATGTGAAGAAGTGTCCGGAGAAACCTATAATTCTTGTCTTCTGAATTTATACCACGATGGAAGTGAAGGAATGGCGTATCACAGCGATGGTGAAAAAGATTTAAAAAAACACGGCGCAATTGCTTCTGTAACTTTTGGAGCGGAGCGAAAATTTTCTTTCAAACATAAAATTTCAAAAGAAAGAATTGACATTCAGCTTGAAAACGGAAGTTTATTAGTTATGAAAGGAACAACCCAGGAAAACTGGCTTCACCGACTTCCACCAACGACAAAAATAAAAACGCCGAGAGTGAATTTGACTTTCAGAACTATTGAAGAATAAATTTTTTTACAAAGATTTTATTATGCAGTTTGTCATTCCGACGAAGGAGCAATCTCTAAAATTTAAATTAGATTCTTCATTCCATTGCACTTCATTCAGAATGACAAATGAGCTGTTGATTTTTACAGTTAAGCATAAATTTAAAAGAGATAATTTAAAAATCTGCGTCATCTGTAAAATCAGCGAGCTCTAAAAAACAAAAAAAGCTGTTCAAATCGAACAGCTTTTAAACTTTATTGTAAAACTTCAACCTCAATCGCTGAATCTTCAAAAACTTTTATAAGCGCTTTGGTATAATCTTCCTTCGCAGCAAAATTCGGATTTTCCATAAACTTTTGGGGATTGATGGCAAACAAAGGAAACCATGTTGACGAAACCTGTATCTGAATTTTGTGTCCCTTCTTAAAAGTATGAACCACATCCTGCAATCTGAAATTTACCTTAGTTTTCTGATTGGCAACCAAAGCTTCTCCTTTTTCTCTCGAATTTCTGAATCTTGCAGGCATAATTTCACTTCTTACCATCTGATGATAATTTCCGTAAATCACACCATCTTTCTTTTCAGTTGGTTTAAAATCTTCAGGGTAAACATCAATTAATTTTACTGCAAAATCGGCATCTGTAGAAGTGGAGGCGATATTTAATTTTGCTAAAATTTCTCCTGCAAAAGTCATATCTTCTGTTAAAACCTCAGTTGTGAAAGTCAGAACATCCGGTCTTCCGACAGCAAATCTTTGATCTTCCGACATATAATTTCTTGGTGTAAATCCATTAAAATCCTTCAGATTATCAGAACTTAAAACCGGGTTATTCGGGTCGCTGTAATATTCCGAAAATCCTTGTCCTGCAGAATTTTTTAAAGTTCCATTAGCTAAATAAAAATTCATTTTCTTCGCTTCTTTTGGAGGATAAGTTGCAAATTCACGCCACTGTTTAGCGCCCGTATCGTACATCAATGCTTCCGGTAAGTCTGCGTCTTGTTTTGTATTTCCTTTTAAATAATGATTAAAAAATTTCGTTTCAATATTTTTCTGATAATAGATTGCAATGCTGTCTCCGAAATAGATTTGATTATGAAAATGTTTTCCCTCTTCACGTCCCCATCCTCCGTGAGAAAATGGCCCCATCACGATCGTATTCTTAGCTTTCGGACTGGTTTTTTCAATGGTTTTGTAAATATTTAATGGTCCTGAAAGATCTTCCGCATCAAACCAGCCACCAACCGTCATTACCGCATGGTTAATATTTTTCAGATGTTGCAATAAACCTCTTTTCTGCCAGAATTCATCGTAGTTTGGGTGATTCATAATTTCAGTCATAAAGAAATTGTTTTTATAGTATTTCTCGTAACCGTCTTTTAGTGTTCCCATGTCTCTGTAGAACTTTAGACCATCTTCTGAGGTTGATTTAATCATAGAACCAGAATACCAGGCTTTATTTTCCGGTTTTGTTTTCTGAACGCCGAAGACAGGGAAGGTTTTAAAATAACCCAGCATAAATCTTCCGTTGTGCAGGAAATCGTCATTCCAGAAATCTGAAATCGGAGCCTGTGGAGATGAAGCAACCAAAGCCGGATGTTGTGCTAAAGTTCCTACAGCAGTATAGAATCCGGGATAAGAAGTTCCGAACTGACCGACTTTTCCGTTGTTGTGTTTGATGTTTTTAATTAAATATTCAATTGTGTCATAAGTATCGGTGCTTTCATCAATATCTTTTTTGGTTTTTCTTTCAACCTGTGGCGTCATATTGGTAAAAACTCCTTCACTCATATATCTTCCGCGAACATCCTGATAGACGAAAATATATTTTTCGTTCATCAGATATTTATTCGGGCCAAGGCTTCTGCGGTACTCATTTTCACCGTACGGCGCAATACTGTAGCAGGTTCTCTGCATCAGAAATGGATATTTATTTTTATTGGAAATATCTTTTGGTGTATAAACTGCCGTAAAAAGTTTTGTTCCGTCACGCATCGGAATATAAAACTCTTGTTTTGTGAAATTATCTTTTACATAATTGTCTTGCTGTTGGGTATTTTGAGAATATCCGAAAATGAAAAAGCAAATAAGTAAAATTGAAAAATGAATCTTCATGAATAAAATTTGACGCTAATTTATTAATAAAATGTGATTTTATTTTAAGGTTTGAAATAGGTAAATTGTTTTCATATTTAAACAACAAAAAAACATCCCCTAAAAGGAGATGTTCTATATTTTAAATTTAATTGTGAAATTAAGCTCTCAAATATCTTGCATAAGCGTAACCTTCCTGTCCGTCAGCAGTTTTTACTTTCCACCAATCGTCAGAAGTTTGTTCTACTAAAGTTACAGAAGATCCTTTTGATGCTTTTCCTACGACAGCAGCTTCAGTTGAAGGCTCTTGTCTGATATTCAGATTAGATTCTTCAGTTGCAACGGTAAGATTTGCACCTGCAGCTAAACCTGAAACCTGAACATCAAGGTTAATATCTGTTGCAGAATAGGTTGAGTCGATTGCTCCCAAAGCATTCCATACTGCATCTTTAGCAGCCGTGTTTGAAGCATTTCCGGAAACATAAAGAATTCCATCCTGCTCCTGAACCTGAAGATTTGAAATTCCTGCAGACTGAGCAGCAGAAACTACACCTGAATATTTATCTTGTAATGTGCTCATCTTTAATTATTTTACGACTAAGTTATTGTTATATTTTCCAACTTTCAAAGCATCAACAGATTCTTTGATTTTTCTAGCCTGAGCTGAAGAAACGTTTCCTGTCAATGTAAGTTCTCCATTTACAACTTCTACTTTTACAGAAGGGAAATCTTTTACGGCATCCTGTACTTTTTGCTGAACTGCAGGGTCTACAGCTGATGCAGTTTCTACCGGTGGTGCAGTTGGAGCAACTTCTATCGTTGCCATATCATGTACATCTTTTACCCCTTTTATTTCTTTTAAAGATTTAATAGCAGCATCTTTTTCTGCCTGAGTAGCAAATGTTCCACCAAGATGTGCAACACCTTCTTTTATCTCAACAGTTGCTGTAGGATTTGCTGTAATTACTGTGGTAGCCTGAGTCTGAAGATCAGCATCAGATACCTTTTTTTTGCACGAAATAGCTCCAAATGAAACTGCCAAAGCTAAGGCAGACATTACGAATGTTTTTTTCATAGTTTGATTTAATTTAATTATTTAATGTTTTTGTTAGACTCAAATGTAATAATAAAATCTATACCAAAATACAAATGATAAAAATTTTAAATAAAGTTTTTTGAATAATTTATGATCAGGATCATGATGTTGTTTTTGTTAATAGCTTGTTATTATGTAGTTTAAACTAATGATTCATAATATTTGAAAAACATTATATTTGTGGCCATTGATAATAGTATGAAATTGCCATGAATTGCAAATGCATATGAAATTTACCGGTTTCAATGATAAAAAATCGGCAAACTCTAATGACAAAGACGCAATTCTATTTGGTATAAAAAAAATAATAGAAATCTACGTATGAAAGGACAAAACAAACTATTTTTTGCCATCATCATTGCACTTGTATTAGGTGTAGCGATTGGCGGCTTCGTTCATGTACAATATCCTGAAAGTGCCGAACCGTTTTCAAAAAACATAAAACTTCTCGGAACTGTTTTCATACGATTGGTACAAATGATTATTGCACCATTGGTTTTTACAACTTTGGTCGTGGGAATCGCCAAAATGAGCGACATTAAAATGATCGGAAGAGTAGGAACAAAAGCGATGCTTTGGTTTATTACTGCTTCACTCGTTTCTCTTTTCATCGGTTTGATTTTGGTAAACTGGCTCGAGCCGGGACACGTTACAAAACTTCCGATTCAGGATGCGGCTTCAGCAGAAGAGCTGATCAAGTCGAGCAAAGGTTTTTCAATGGAAGATTTTGTAAAGCATATTATCCCTAAAAGTATTTTTGAGGCTTTTGCAACGAATGAAGTGCTTCAGATTGTGGTTTTTTCCATTATGTTTGGAGTGGCTCTGGCAAATTTGGGAGACGAATATGCTCAACCGGTTATCAAATTATTCGATGTTATTGCTCACGGAATTCTGAAAATGGTCGGCTACATCATGTGGTTTGCTCCGTTTGGAGTTTTGGGCGCCATTGCGGCGGTTGTAGCAACAAATGGTTTTGAAATATTTAAAGTATATGCTATTTACCTGAGAGATTTTTTCTTTGCAATAGCTATCTTGTGGCTGGTTTTGTTGTTGGTAGGATATTTAATCTTAGGAAACCGTCTTTTCGAATTATTAAGAAGAATAAAATCTCCCTTGCTGATTGCATTTTCTACGACAAGCTCAGAAGCAGTTTTTCCAAAGCTTGTTGAAGAATTAGAGAGATTTGGATGTAACAATAGAGTAGTATCCTTTATTTTACCTTTAGGATATTCATTTAATCTGGATGGAAGTATGATGTACATGACGTTTGCATCAATTTTTATCGCTCAGATTTACGGAATTGAAATGTCAGTCGGACAACAGATTACCATGCTTTTGGTGTTGATGTTAACTTCAAAAGGAATTGCCGGAGTTCCGAGAGCTTCATTAGTAATTATCGTTGCAACCTGTTCGATGTTTGGAATTCCACCGGAAGGAATTGCCTTGATTTTACCAATCGACCACTTCTGTGATATGGCAAGAAGTATGACCAATGTTTTAGGAAATGCTTTAGCAACTTCTGCCGTTTCAAAATGGGAAGGGCAACTGGAGAATCATGGGGGAAAAATGTAAATTTTAATTTGGCCTAAACTAATAAAGTGGTCAATAATGAATGTTAATCTTCATTGTTGACCATTTTTTTAGGAGATATTTCCCGCTTTCCGCACTCGCTGTTTTATTTGTATTTGCGGCGCGGCTTAGCCGCGCCGCAAATACAAATAAAATGAGCTCAAACAATTGCTGCAATGGTAGGAGTTTGTTATTTGAGAATAGCAAATATCACCAAAGTTTGTCATTCTGAAAGAATCGAAGTAGGAAACTCATTATCTTGTTTTCAAATGTTATGCTAATAATAAATTTTGTATTACTTTGCTGAGTGAAATCAGAGATTCGACGTAGTCAAACGCCTTTGCACCCGGAAAATATTTTCAAAATTTTAAAAAAACCTTTGCGCCCTTTGCGTTTAAAAAAAAGATTCTTCAATATGCACTCTTCTTTCACCATTACAGAAGTATAGCAATAAAACTTATATTTTATGAATTTACAAAATCATATAAATCTAATCCAGGAAAACGGCTTTACGGTCATCAATAATATCTTTTCTGATGAAGAAATAGAAAAAATTACTGAAGTCATTCAAGATATAGATACCTCAAAAGAAACGTTTCGAAAATCGGAAGACCTTTTCGCCATTCGTCAGTTTTTAAAAGAAATTCCAGAAGTAAAAGATTTGATTTTTAATGAAAATTTAAAAACAATTATTAACGAGATTTTTGGTAAAAGCTATTTTGTCGTAAAAAGCATTTATTTCGACAAGCCTGAAAAATCAAACTGGTATGTCGCTTATCATCAGGATTTGACAATTTCCGTCGATAAAAAAGTAGAGTTGGAAAATTTCGGACCATGGACAACAAAACAGAATCAATTTGCAGTACAGCCGCCTTTAGATCTTCTCGAAAATATTTTCACGATAAGAATTCATCTTGATGATACTGATGAGAATAACGGAGCTTTAAAAGTTGTTCCAAAATCTCATGCAAAAGGAATTTACAGACCCGAAACCATCGACTGGAATATTGAAACCGAAACCATCTGCAACGTTGACAAAGGTGGAATTATGATCATGAAACCTTTGACTCTTCACGGTTCAAACCGTACAACCAACGGTAAGAAAAGAAGAGTGATTCATATTGAATTTTCGGATAGAGAATTGCCGGAAGTATTGAATTGGTCGGAAAGAATGAATTGATTCCAAAAATTAATCAATAAGGTTTGGCTAAAGCCAAGGGAACTTTGTAATTTATTAAACGGGCTAAAGCCCGTTCCTATTGAATAACCAAATTATCATTAAGTAATATTTAATAAAAAATAATCCCACGCAGATGATTCAGATGAAGCAGATTCATAAAAGAAAAATCTGCTCAATCCGAAAAATTTGCGAGATATTAAAAAACAAAACCTCTTCCAAATCGAAAGAGGTTTCATTATTTATGAATTGCGAATTTCTATTTCACAGAAATCTCATCTACAAAAATATAAGCTTCTCCACCTGCACCTTGATGCCACTCCGGAAGTTTTCCGAAGTGATACGCTTTTACTTTTAAATATCTTGCTTCTGTAGGAAGAACCGCAGTTCTGAAATCTTTTATCTGAACATTTTCATCTTTCGGATCAATGTCGTTTTCTAAAGTTTTTAGAAGAATAAATGTTTTTCCGTCCATCGAGGCGTAATATTCTACTTTCTTCGGCATTAAAATCCATGCTCTGCTGTCTTGTAGATACGTTGAAGAAATTTCATTGATTTGCTGAGGCGATTTAAAATCGATGATCGCTTCCACAGTTTGTCCCTGATAACCTTGCCATTCGCCTTTTCTCCAGTTTACATCACCGTTGATTCCGTCGATGATGGCCAGTTTTCCGCCTGCTGTATATTGCGGATTTACCGTTGCATTGATGGCTACATCCCAATGGTTTGGTCTTCTGTTGAAATTGGCTGTAGTAATCGAGCTTTTTTCACCATTTCTTTCAGCATAAGTAGAAACTTGTGTTGTTTTATTGATGGTAAATGGTTCTTTGTAAACTTTAAACGTTTTTCTTACATTCTTATCGTCATCATCCAAAGTCATGTAATATACTTTATCTTTTTCGTTCAACGGAGTGATTTTTACCTGAGTGGTAAATTCAAAAAGTCGGTCTGCAGCAATTACGGGAGATGCAGTTTGTTCTGTATATTTTAAATCTTTAGCCGCTTTTACATCTTCAAAACCTAAATATTTAAGCTCGCTTTTCTGAGTGTTTTTGGTAATGATTTTTGTTGTTCCGTCTTCTAAATGCAATTTAATTTCATCAAAATAAGGTGTTACGGTTTCCCATTCAGGTTTTCCCGGAGTTACAGAATAAATTCCCATTGAGCTCAAAATAAACCATGCACTCATCTGTCCGCAGTCTTCGTTTCCAATCAGACCGTCCGGAGCGTTTTTGTAGAAATTATCAAGGATATATTTGATTTTTTCTTCTGTTTTCTGTGGTTTATCAACAAAATTATAGAGATAAGCGATGTGGTGGCTCGGCTCGTTTCCCTGAGCGTATTGTCCCATCAAACCGGTAATGTCAACCTGCTCTCTACCTGTTGTTTTGTCAGGAGCTGAGAAAATAGCATCAATAAACTGTTCAAATTTTTCTTTTCCGCCGTGCGCCTGGATCAATCCCGGAATATCTTGTGGAACGAAGTAAGAATAATGCCAAGAATTCCCTTCTGTATAATTGTTGTTGACTTCTCTCGGATCAAACGGTTCGTACCAATTCCCGTTTTTTCTTGCCTGCATAAAACCGTTATTCGGATTGTAAAGATTTTTCCAGTTCTGAGAACGCTTCATGAAATATTCGTAATCTTCTTTTTTATTTAAAATTTTCGCCATCTGAGCGATACACCAGTCATCATATGCATATTCCAACGTTTTTGAAACACTTTCATGCTCATCATCAATGCTGATATAATTTTTCTGCTTATAAGCATTTAAACCAAAAATATCCTGCATCGCAGAGTTTTTTGAAGCTTCAAAAGCTTTTTCGTAATCAAAACCTGTAATTCCTTTTGCCATGGCATCTGCAATCACAGAAACGCCATGATAACCGATCATACATTCTGTTTCGTTAGATGCTAATTCCCAAACCGGAATTCTTCCGCCCTGTTCACGTTGTTTGATGAAGGTATTGACGAAATCTGCCGTTCTTTTCTTGTCAATTAATACCATCAAAGGGTGTGCTCCTCTGAATGTGTCCCAAAGTGAGAAAACGGTGTAATAATCGAAACCGTTTGCCATATAAAATTTGTTGTCTCTTCCGCGGTATTTCCCGTCAACATCCATATTGATATTCGGTTGCGTGAAAACATGATACATTGCGGTGTAGAAAACCGTCAGTTTGTCTTTGTCTGCAGATTTAACTTCAATTTTCGAAAGCTCTTTATTCCAGTCTGTAACGGCTTGGTTTTGAATTTCGCTGAAATCATTTGATTTTCCTTCAGCCAACATATTTTTGGCTGCACCTTCATATCCCGTTGGGGAAATTGCTACTTTCACGCTGATTTTTTCACCTTTTTTTACAGCTGAGGTAAATGCTAAAGCTAATTTGGTTCCTGAAAAAGTATTGTTCTCATTTTTACCGTTAAAGTTTTTGCCCGAGATTTTCACTGGTTTTGAAAACTCAATTCGGGCATAAATGTATTGGTTGGTTGCCCATGCTTCACTTCTTCTGAAAACTTCAATTGTTTTGCTGTCGATGATTTTAACCTCGCCTTCCAGCAATTTATCTCTGTGATTTAAATCTAAAATAATATTGGCTGTTCCGGCTTTGTTGAATTTGTATTCATGGTAGCCAACTCTTTTAGTGGTCGTCAAACGAACATCAATGTCATGTTTATCTAATTTCACCGAATAAAATCCGGCGGTTGCTTTTTCATTTTTATGAGAAAACTTTGATGAATATTCTTTTGGCGTTAAACCTGCTTTTCCCATTGTAGGCATCAACATGATGTCTCCGTAATCTGAAACTCCGGTTCCGTTCAAATGGGTATGAGAAAATCCGTAAATTACAGAGTCTGAATAATGATAACCGCTGCAGCCGTCCCAGCTTCCTTCGATTCTCGTGTCCGGAGAAAGTTGCACCATTCCGAAAGGTACAATGGCACCCGGAAAAGTATGTCCGTGACCGCCCGTTCCAATAAAAGGATTTATATATTGCGAATAATTTTGTGAAAACGAATTATGAGCAATTAATCCTAAAAGAACGAATACTATTTTTTTCATGGAAATTAAAATTAAAATCGCCCTAAATTACGTAAAATTTCCTTCTGCAAAAGAATTTATCTATCAGTCCGTTTATTGATTCTAAATAGCTAAAAAATCCGTAAATTTGTAGACAATTTATATTTTTATGTTGACTAAAGAAAAAGTACAGAATTTCCTTAAAGAGATTGAAGTAGATGACCTTGTGTCGAACTTTCAGGTTATGGGAAATGATGTTTATATCGATATGACTGCCCATTCACCGGCAATGCACGAAAAGAAAAAGCTTGAGGCAGCAATGAAACAGGCGTTCGCAAGCGAATTTGGAGAAGAGATTAACCTTAAACTTAAAATTGTTTCTCCGGAACCAAGTGAAGTACAACTAAGCCAGATCAAAGGAAAACAAATTCCGGGAATTCAAAATATAATTGCCATCGCATCAGGAAAAGGTGGAGTTGGTAAGTCTACCGTTTCTGCAAACCTTGCGGTAACTTTAGCGAAAATGGGCTTTAAAGTAGGTTTATTGGATGCAGATATTTATGGGCCGTCTGTTCCTACGATGTTTGATACGGAAGGTCAGAAACCAATTTCTGTAGACGTAAACGGAAAAAGCTTAATGAAACCTATCGAAAATTATGGGGTAAAAATGCTTTCTATCGGATATTTCTCAGGAGCTAATCAGGCAGTTGTTTGGAGAGGACCGATGGCTTCAAAAGCTTTGAACCAAATGATCAGAGATGCAGCTTGGGGAGAACTTGATTTCTTATTAATCGACCTTCCTCCGGGAACAGGAGATATTCACTTATCAATAATCCAGGAAGTTCCGGTAACGGGAGCGGTGATTGTAAGTACACCTCAACACGTTGCTTTAGCAGACGTTAGAAAAGGTATTGCCATGTTCCAGATGGAAAGTATTAACATTCCTGTACTTGGATTAGTAGAAAATATGGCGTATTTTACACCGGAAGAATTACCTGACAATAAATATTATATCTTTGGAAATCAGGGAGCGCAATATTTAGCAGAGGATTTAAACATTCCGGTTTTAGGGGAGATTCCTTTAATTCAGAGTATCAGAGAAGCAGGAGATGTAGGAAGACCGGCAGCTTTACAGGAAGGGTCTAAAATTGCTGAAATCTATACCGAAACTGCCAAAAAAATGGTAGAAAGTTTAGTGGAAAGAAACAAATTTCTTCCTCCGACTGAAGCAGTAAAGATCACGACAATGGCTGGTTGCTCACCAAAAAAATAATTTAATTAATTTCAAATATATTTTTGAAAACCAAACCCAAATATGGAGACAAATATAACACACGAAGACACTGTAACCCGAGTAATGGAAGCTCTGGAAAGCATTCGTCCGTTTTTGAATAAAGACGGCGGTGATATCGAGCTTTTGGATGTAAAAGATAATACTGTTTTTGTAAAACTTTTAGGAAACTGTTCAGGTTGCTCTCTTAATTTCTCAACTTTGAAATTAGGTGTTGAAAATACGATCAAGCAACACGCTCCTGAAATTGAAAAGGTAGTGAATGTAGAGTAAAAATAAGACAATATATTTTTTAAAGACAGACCTTTGAAGGTCTGTCTTTTTTTGTGGAAATTGACATTATATTATTTGTTGCTTTTCTTTGCATACTTTGATAAATAACTCTCCAAATTCAGTTAATAAATATTTAGTATCTGAATGTACATCAACTTCAAGATTGAAACTTGCATGACTTTCATATTCGTCTTGATCAATAGGAATTTTTAAAGTTTGAGGATTAGCGTAAACATCTTTTTCTTCCTTTATCAACCCTAATCTTAACAAGTTTGATAGTTCGAAATTTTCAAAATTTTCTGCAGAAACTATTTCTAATTTTTCTAATGAATATTTTATTAAAGCTTCTTTGTGTTTATAGTTCTGAAGTTTGCTATTAATAGCAGATTTTTCTTTATACAATTTTAATAAATCAAAGTTTGGTTCATTATCAACCAAATTGAACTCAAGGATTTTTTTATCAATTAATTTTAATTTTTTAGAGTGTTCATTTTCGATGCTTTCTTTATTAATATAATAATTATTGAGCTCTTCTCTGATTTTAGATATTCTATTTTCTTTATCGTCGAATATTCTTTCTAAAATTTGAAACTCTTTTTTCGAGATTTGACTTAAAATATAAGGGAAAACATGGTTTTGAATATTCTGTTCAGAATCTACCAAATTTGATAATAAAATAGCCCATTTATCCGTTAAAAAATCATCATCTTCAATACTTGAATATTCTAAAATAGGACATAATAATTTGAGTGAAATTTGTTTTGTTGATATATTATTTTTAGAACAAATTTCTTTTGCCTTAACTAATGTTTTTACTTGATTATTAAATCTCCATAATGAAATTTTATCCTTTAATAATAATCCTGTTTCCTCTACCGAAGGCATAATTAATTTGTCAACAAAGTCTTTTGCTATATCTATACCTTTCTCTAGTAAGCTAGAAGTAATATTTATTTTGTTGTCACTCATTTCTCTCACTTATTTCGTATCATGTCAAATATACAAACTTCTTTGTTTTTTTAAAGCTATCTAATATATATGACATTTAATAATTTTAAACCAAAAAAGCCCCGAATTCCGGAGCTTCAAAAGTAAATTATTAAGTAAAAAAAAATTATTTCACGATGAATCTCTTCACTTCGCCTTCTGAAGTTTTAATTAAGTAAACTCCGGTATTTAATTTTGAAGTGTCGATGGTAAGAGCGTTTTTCTCTTTTCCAAGAAGTTTTCCGCTCATGTCGTACAATTCGTAACCCATTGTTCTGTTGAAGTACAGTGTATTTCCTTTGTTTACAGGATTCGGGAAGATGTTGAAAGTTGCTTTTTCAGGTTTTATTTCGCCTGTTCCTAATGTTGCAGAAGACAGTACTTCATACATTGACAATGTTCCGCTGATTTCGTTGGCGATGATAACGTAACCTTTACCGTTGTTCATATTTTCAGGAGCGATGTAGATAATTCCTTCCGGACCGTTATCTCCAGCAAAAGCAGAAGTCGATCTTGAATGCTTGTAGTCTACAAATGTAACGTTGTTTGGATCTGTTACGTTATATACCATCACGCCACCTGTTCTTTCCAGAGTGATGAATGCGAAAGTCTGTCCGCTAATTGTTCCTAGAGTTACACCTTCCGGTTCGGGACCTTTTGCACGGCTTCTGTTTTTTGCTCCGTTGGCTTCGTTATCGGCATTGAAAATCAAAGGATGATTAGCTGCAATATAGCTTTCAAATCGGTCACCGCTATCATAAACCAGCTGTTTTGTATCTGTATTGAAAATCGAGAATGATCTTGCTCCCAAAGCATTGATTTCTTCAAAATCAGCATCTCCATCTGTATTTCCATTTACATTGGTCACTCGGAATCTTCCTAAATTATGCGAAGCTTTTAAAACGGAAGCATTCGGGAAAATTGTAGAGTCTAAAGCATATCCGTTTGCACCAACCGTTGTTCTTTCGCTGAATCCGCCCAAATCTTTTTCATCACCTTCGTTTGCGGTAACCAGATAAGTGGTGCTTCCCACTTTAAAAGAAGCCATTGCATCAGGATTGTAGTATGCTTTTACAGGCCAGTTTGCAATTAAAACTTCCCCGTTGTTATCTGAAGCATCAAAACCGTTTCCGGGAAGGCTCATGTCTTTTTTGCCCAATCCCCAAATGTTTCCTAAAGTATTTGTTGCTAAATTAACTTCAATGATTGCATTGTTTTCCTGACAAGAAACCCATGCTTTTTGGCTGTCTGAGCTGATGGTGACGTATTCCGGTTCAAGATCCTGAGCCAAAGTACTTGTTGCTTTCACTTTTCTTCCGCCTGAAGCGATTAATGCAGCTTCCTGTCCGTTAAATGTAGTCAGAGAAAGAGTGGTTACGTTCGATTGTGTCAAAGCCTGAATTCCAGCAACCGTTAAATTCGGAATGTTGATAATTGAAATTGAACCTTCAGGATCTACGGTATAAGCATCGTTTGGTTCACCTTCGTTTGCTGTCATTACTTTTGTTCCATCCGGAGTGAAAGTAATCATGTCCGGTAAAACTCCGACTTGCACCTGTTTTAAAAATGTTCCGTTTATATCAAAGAAAAAAACCGAACCGTTACCTTGAGGATTGGTTCCGTTTGGAGAAGCAACAGCAATGATTCCGTTTTTTACAGCAATACTTGTTATTCCGCCATAAAGGGTCATATCTATTGTGCTGACAACAGTCGGAGCCAAAGGATTGGAAAAATTAATAATATCAAAAACATCTGTTAAAGAACTGATCGTAAACAATCTCTGGGTTGCAGGATCATGAACCACAATTTCCGTTGAGCTGTTGTTGTTTCCTGAGGGATCAAAACTTCCGATATAATTTAACGATATCTGATTGGAAGGAACCGGTGCAGCTTTATCATTATCAATAATATAAACGGTTGATGAAGTGTCTCCTGTAATGGTTGTTCCAGCAGGGTTTTCAAGACTTACTACAAAATATTCTGCCTGTTGTTCTTCCAAATTATCATCGAGGATCGGAATATTTACCGTTACACTTGTTGTAGAAGGTGTAATATTGATGGTCTGATTTGCCAAAGTAAAATCGCTGCTGTTTGCTGTGCTGAATGGGGCAGGTTTTACGACCAGATTTACAGTTGCATTTGAAGGATTGGCAACATTTATTTTAAATGCTAAAGTTCCGGCATTTTCATTGACTTTAATTAAAGTTTTATCTAAAGAAATGCTTGTTCCTGCCGTTGTAAAGGTGCTTGAAGTTGCCGTTGTAACTGCATTATCGCTTGCATCTTCAACCATATTTGGTTTTAAAGCTAAATAATAAGCCTGATTCGGAAGCAAACCTGCTGTAGGAATTATTGTAATCTGATTATTGCTGAAAGTAGTAGTAAATGGAACAGTGGTTCCTGTTGCGTTATTTAATTTTAATTCAATTAAATTCTGGGCATTTGCAGCAGTAATCGCAGAATTGTCAATTAATCTTACATTTTCATTAAAAGTAATCGTAGGATTTACCGTTGCAGAAGCGTTGTTTGCATTATTAGCGGGTAAATAAGTTACCGTTGGTGGAGTCGTGTCAACTCCGCTCATCGCAGTAGCATCAACCGTGAAATTGTCGAATCTATTGTTACCAACTGTTCCTCCCGGTCCCGCAGTAAATTCAACTTTCAGCATAAAATTTGGGTTATTGTTTGCGCTAAAGTTGTTTGAAAAATCAAGAGTTACCAACGTTGGATCTCCGTCAACCGGTAAAACGGCACCTTCGGGATCGTTGTTGGCAGTATAAGTGAAAGGTAAAAATGTAACCCCGTCAATCGAATAAGACCATTTTTGCTTTCCTGCTCCCGAACCTGATCTTCTGGTCGTAAATTTTACGACAACATTATTGTAACCTGTTGTAGGTAGAGCAAACTGAATATTTCCAGGGATTGGATTGTTGTAACGCAAGTGCGTACCTGCAGCATCTCCGTTTCTTCCGTTGATTGTCGAAAAACCGTTACCTGTAGCACTGGATAAATTAATAAAAGTATTAGGATCGGCTGTACCGTTTTGAAAAGCTGTAATGGTTCCGTTTTGTAATGCTGCAGCCGGCGAAGGCGCTGTAATCGCTGCAACGGAAGCATTATTATTAAAATTCCAGTAATGGATTAATGATTGTCCTGAAACTGCACCGTGAAATAACGCGGCAATCGGCAACAGACCTCTTAAAAGGTATTTGTTCTTCATTTTTATCAGATTTTAGATTGTTGCAAAAATGAAGATTGTACATTGTGAGGCTTTTAATTAAATTTTAAGAAATGATTAATAATTACTTCTTATTTAGTCTTGTTGTTTAAATATTTATTAAATAAAAAAAAGACAAACTGAATATTCACCAATTTGTCTTATATTTTGAAAATAACAATAATTATCGATTATTTTTTCTTTGTGACCTTATCATAAATATTGTGGATCAATCCATCCGCAACCGAAATTTTAGGGACAAAAATTCTTGTAATTTCAGACCAGGTCATGATATTGTTATAGATTTTTAACGCATGAGCCAATACATCTGCACGATCCTGTCTGAAATTATATTTAGTCATTCTTTCGTCTACGGTAAGTGCGCTGATTTCTTTGTAGATTTTTTTCAGATACGTTGCAGACATGGGTTTTCCGTCTTTGGTTTTGCTCATCGAAAAGGCTTTATTGATGTTTCCTCCTGAACCAATCGCAACAATAGGTTTTTTGCTGTTGATATTTTTTCGGATTTCTTCTTTCATTTCTTTCCAGTTGTCTTCGGTTACCAGATCATTAAGCAATCTGATGGTTCCGATATTGAAAGATCTTTCATAAAGCATTTTTCCGTTTTCGTAGAAAGTAAGCTCTGTAGAACCACCACCTACATCTACATAAAGGTAAGCGAAATCCTTGTCAAGCCCTTCTGCAACATGATTTTCATAAACCAGAGTAGCTTCTTCGTCACCGGAAATAATCTCGATGTCGATGTCTGATGATGCTTTTACGTTTTTAATGATTTCTTGTCCGTTTGCAGCGTCACGCATTGCACTGGTTGCACAGGCGCGATAATGTTCAACTTTATAAATTTTCATCAGATCACTGAATATTTTCATAGAGTCGAGCACCATTTTTTCTCTTTCTATACCTATTTTACCAAGGGTAAAAACATCCATACCCAATCTCAGAGGAATTCGTAAAAGATTAAGCTTAATAAACTCAGGTTCTCCGTTCTGGATTTTTACTTCGTTTATTAAAAGTCTGGCTGCATTACTTCCTATGTCTATCGCTGCAATGATCATTGTAAGTATGGTTTATTTATTCAGTAAAATATTTAAATTTCAATTCCGAAATTTACGAAAATTATTCTCCAATTAAAGTTTCGTTCTTTTTCTGATGTTCTATTTTTTGCTTGCCTTAGCTTTTAAATATCGGTAAGTTTCAATCTGTGAACGACATGTTTTCTGGTCATTACGGATGTATTCGTTGCTTAATTTTTTATCTAAAATTCTTGCCTTAACATTATCGCTAAGTTGAATATCCAAAATGTCTTTGATTTCTTTTTTTAAATTTTTATCGGTTATTTTTGCGGCAGCTTCAATTCGGTAATCAAGATTTCTGGTCATCCAGTCGGCTGAAGAGATGTAGATGTCTTCAGAACCTTTATTATAAAAATACATAACTCTGGCGTGTTCCAAATATTCATCGACAATACTTATTGCTTTTATTTTCTCCTTGAAATCTTTCTGGTTGACTGCGCAGTAAATTCCACGAACAATCATTCTGATAACAACGCCAGCTTCGGCCGCTTCGTATAATTTTGTGATTAAAGCACGATCACTTACAGAGTTGGCTTTTATAATCATTTCTGCTTTTCTTCCGGCTTTGGCTTCCTCAATCTCCTTATCGATATGATGTACAATTTTATCACGCATAAACTGTGGACAAACCACTAGATTCTTGCAGGTTTTTAAAACTGATATATAATCTTCTTTCGGTTTTCTAAGAACATTAAAAACTTTGTTGATGTCTGCCATAATTCCACGGTCAGAGGTCATAATGAGATGATCGCCGTAGATTCTTGCTGTTTTTTCGTTGAAATTTCCGGTACTCACAAAACCATATTGAAGGGTTTTGTTGTTCGCTCTTTTTTTTATGACACAGAGTTTCGCATGTACTTTTTTATCTGGAATTCCTGTAAGAACGGTAATTCCTTCAGGTTCAAACATTTCTTTCCACATCAGGTTTGATTCTTCATCAAATCTCGCCTGAAGCTCCAGCATGACGGTTACTTCTTTTCCGTTTCTGGCCGCATAGATTAATGCATTACTGATTTTCGAATTGCTTGCGAGACGATATGCAGTGATCTGAATAGATTTCACATCCGGATCCATTGCTGCTTCTCTCAAAAGATCGATCACAGGAGTATAGGTATGATAAGGGAATGTCAAAAGGACATCGTGTTTTAAAATAACATCGGTTACTCTCTCTCCATGCTCAAAAGCCTGGTGTGTAAAAGAAGTTCTTTCTACCGGTCTCTCATATTTTTCAAAAACATCAGGGAAATCCATAAAATGTTTGAAATTGTGAATTTTACCTCCGGGAATAATGCTGTCTTTTTTACTTAAATTTAACTTTCGGATAAGAAGTTCGAGCAAAGCTTTATCCATATCCTTATCGAATACGAATCGGGTAGGCTTTCCTTTTCTACGGTTTTTTAGTCCTTTTTCTATTTTTTCTGCCAGATTGGTTTTGATATCGTTATCAATATCCATTTCGGCATCTTTGGTTACTTTAAATGCATTTGCTGCAAATTCGTCATAGCCAAAATAAGAGAAAATATGTGGCAGATTGAAGGTGATCACATCTTCCAGAAGCATCACATTTTTTTCTTCTGGATCTTCTGTTGGTAAAAGAACGAATCTCCCTACAAAACGGGACGGGATTTCTATGATGGCGTAATTGCTGTGATAATTCCAGTCTTTTTTTCTCATGGCAACACCCAGATAAAGACTTTTGTCTCTCATGTAGGGCATGGGTGTGTTTTCATGCAAAAGGATCGGTATGACGTTGGCTTCTACTGTTTCATCAAAATATTGTCTTACAAATTCTTTTTGTTTTGAGCTTAAATTTTTAGAAGTTTTTATATAGACATTATGCTCTGCCATTTCACTCTGGATTTTTTTCCAGGTTCTGTCGAAATCATGCTGTTGCGTGATAACGGTGTCATTTATTTTCTGAAGAATTTTTGAAGGGGGTTGATAAAAAGATTCGGCAAGTACTTTTTCCTTAAAATCCATGGCACGCTTTAGACCTGCAACACGCACCCTGAAAAACTCGTCTAGATTATTGGAGAAAATCCCGAGAAAACGAATTCTGAGATGAAGCGGCACGTTTTCGTCCATTGCTTCCTGCAAAACTCTTTCGTTGAATGATAACCATGTGATATCTCTGGGATTGAAATGTAATGACATATTTTTTTGTAAAATTTATCAAAAGTAGTAATAAAAACTCTTCATTAATCGTCTTTTAAGATTAATTCTTAATTAATTTTTTAGTTAAAAAAAGAAGGCACTTAAAGAAATTTAGCAACGTTCAATATGTTCATATTACCTAGTCTGTCATTTTGTCATAAAAAGATAATTGGTACAAATATTGAGAAAATGAGATTGTACAATTAAAATTAAAAAATTAGAAAAAAATATAAAAATTATGAGTAAAATAATTGGAATCGACTTAGGAACAACAAACTCTTGCGTTGCAGTAATGGAAGGTAAAGATCCTGTTGTAATTCCTAACGCAGAAGGTAAAAGAACAACGCCATCTATTGTAGCGTTTACTGAAGATGGTGAAAGAAAAGTAGGTGATCCTGCAAAAAGACAGGCGGTAACGAACCCTACAAAAACAGTTTATTCAATTAAAAGATTTATCGGAACTCATTTTAAAGACGATGCTTCTGAAATCTCAAGAGTACCTTATAAAGTGGTATCTGGACCGAATGATACGGTAAAAGTAAAAATCGACGATAGAGAATACACTCCACAGGAAATCTCTGCAATGACGCTTCAGAAAATGAAGAAAACTGCTGAAGATTATCTTGGTCAGGAAGTAACGAGAGCGGTAATCACTGTTCCTGCATACTTTAACGATGCACAAAGACAAGCTACTAAAGAAGCTGGTGAAATTGCTGGTCTTAAAGTAGAAAGAATTATCAACGAACCTACTGCTGCTGCGCTAGCTTACGGTCTTGATAAAAATCATAAAGATCAGAAAATCGCTGTATATGACCTTGGTGGTGGTACTTTCGATATTTCTATTCTTGATTTAGGTGATGGTGTATTCGAAGTATTGTCTACAAACGGAGATACACACTTAGGAGGTGATGACTTTGATGATGTAATCATCAACTGGATGGCTGATGAATTCAAAGCTGAAGAAGGTGTTGAGTTGAAATCTGATGCAATCGCATTACAAAGATTGAAAGAAGCTGCTGAAAAAGCAAAAATCGAATTATCTTCTTCTCCACAAACTGAAATCAACCTTCCATATATTACCGCTACAGCTACAGGTCCAAAACACTTAGTGAAGACTTTAACGAAAGCTAAATTTGAGCAATTAGCTTCTGATTTAGTAAGAAGATCAATGGAGCCGGTTGCTAAAGCATTGAAAGATGCAGGTTTATCAACTTCAGATATCGACGAAGTAATCTTGGTAGGTGGTTCTACAAGAATTCCGATCATCCAGGAAGAAGTAGAAAAATTCTTCGGTAAAAAACCTTCAAAAGGAGTTAACCCGGATGAGGTTGTAGCAATTGGTGCTGCGATCCAGGGAGGTGTATTGACCGGTGATGTAAAAGACGTTCTTTTATTAGATGTTACGCCACTTTCTTTAGGTATCGAAACAATGGGTTCTGTTTTCACTAAATTAATTGAAGCGAACACGACGATTCCAACTAAAAAATCTGAAGTATTCTCTACAGCTTCTGACAATCAGCCGGCTGTAAGCATCAGAGTAGGACAGGGGGAAAGATCAATGTTCAACGATAACAAAGAAATCGGTAGATTCGACCTTACAGATATTCCACCAGCGCCGAGAGGAGTTCCTCAGATCGAAGTTACTTTCGATATCGATGCAAACGGTATCCTAAGTGTTTCTGCTAAAGATAAAGGAACTGGTAAAGAGCAGTCTATCAAAATTCAGGCTTCTTCAGGTCTATCTGACGAAGAAATCGAAAGAATGAAGAAAGAAGCTCAGGAAAACTCTGCAGCAGATGCTAAGAGAAAAGAAGAAGTTGAAATCTTCAACAAAGCTGACGGATTGATCTTCCAGACTGAAAAACAATTGAAAGAATTCGGTGAAAAGCTTTCTGCTGACAAAAAAGCAGCAATCGAAGCAGCTCACGGAGAATTAAAAACGGCTTTCGAAGCTAAAAATGCAGATGATGTAAAAGCCAAAACAGAAGCTTTAGATGCAGCTTGGATGGCGGCTTCAGAAGAATTGTATGCTGCTGGTCAACAACCAGGTGCTGATGCAGGAGCACAGAATACTGGAAATGCAGGAGGAGCAGAAGATGTTCAGGATGCAGATTTTGAAGAAGTGAAGTAATTTTCAATACATTATAATTAGAAACCGCTGTAAATTAAATTTTACAGCGGTTTTTTTGTTTTTAAATAAGAGCCATTCAAAAAATATCCCATTCAAAATTTTTTCTTATTACTAAAATAAAGGGGTAAACACCCGCAGTTATATAGTGGTTTTCCTTGTCACTCTTCTTTGTGTTTCAAATAATTTTACATCATAATCTTATCAGAAAATTAATGAGAAATTCAACTCAAATTATTTTTTTCTGAAAGTTTAAATCACAACCAATTATAAAATTATTACTATGAATCTAGAGGAGAAAAAACAAGCACTCATCGATGCCGGATGGAATCTTGAAACCCCTTTAACTGAGATTACACCGATTTTTGAAGGAAGATTTCAGCGATTTCAGGATTTTTCTATTTATGAAAATCAACACGATAATCAGGCGTATGAAGTACACGGAGCAATTTATCAGAAGTATTTAGAATTTAATGAAACTACAGGCGATTTAGGTTTTCCAACATCAGATGAAATGGATAATCCCGAATCTGAGGGCGGAAAAATGAGTATGTTCCAATACGGAATAATATACTGGACATCATATGATGGTGCATACGTGCAACTTTACCCACATTATGAGGAAGCAGATCTGCTTGACTGGCAAAAAGTACTTTCAGACAAAAATAATTATACTTTAGATGATATTTCGGTTGTGATAAATAACATCCGGGAGAAAAGAGATGCTGTTACAACTCATGTAAAACCTGTACCCAATGGGTTTGCTTTTTTCGGAAAATTTAATCCGAAACCTACAGCTATTGTAGCGGGAAGTATTGAAGAATGGATTTGGGAGGAAGTAAGCTCAGAAGGTTCTTTTGATTCGATAAACGCATATGATAATATGATTGTGACTTGGGGTAAAGGGATTTCAAAAATTCATATTCCGAAGATTCTAAAGTCTATTTTCACCCAAAATCCTAATTTGGAAGAAGCTTTTAAATCAGTTGGTGTTGCTGTAGATGAAAATAAAAATTTACTCGTTGTAGACACCACAAATTCTGTAATTCTTACTAATGATGATGGTTTCAGACACATGAAATCGGATACTAAACTTATAGATTTTTTAGCAGATGTGGTTTCAAATCCCGATTTTCAGGATGTAATTTGTAATGAGCAATGGAAGTTTGTAATGAATTTTGCTCCGGGACTTACAGGTCATGTTTCTGCAAACAACTGGTCTAAAGATGCCATACAGCTCATGTTTCACTTTAGTTATTGGATGCCTGCAGCCGGTTGGGTCGGAAATTCTTCGGCATATAAAGCAACCAATGGTGATCCTACAAAAATTATTCTCACTTTTTATAAAAATCAGAAAGTTGCGAAAAATGATCTGGTAAAAAAACTGAAAATATTTGCAGGAAATTCTTTCAAAAAATACATCGCATTCGATCAGTTTCTCACCGAATTGCCGGAAGACCAATGTGCAAAATTTACAGATAATTCTACAACGTATTACGTTCCATTTTAAAAAATATAAGTTATGGATTTTAACGAAAAAATAGACCAGCTAAATGCAGGAGGTTTTTATGTCGGTGCACCTCTCGGTGAGGCAGAACTTATAGGAGATGGGTACAAAATGAGATTTGAAAATGCAATTTTATATCAAAATTCGTTCTACGAAATTTTTGAAGTTCACGGCGCAATTTTGGGAAGATACATAGAACTTGGAGAAGCTATAAGTGAGTTGGGTTTTCCTACATCCGATGAGTTGGATAACTCTAATATTTCAGGTGGAAAATGGAATTCGTTTGATAACGGATACATTACATGGGATCCCAATTCCGGAGTACAGGAAACAATCAATTCCAATGGAAACTCATCTTCTAACAATACATCCGGTGATTTGGTCTCGAAGCTTCAGTCTGTTGCCGATTTTGCTTTTACATTACTGCAAATGCCTTTAGCAGATGCAAAAAATATGATTTTTAAATCTGAAAACCCTTCTGATCCTAATAACTGGTGTGGCAATACTTTGGGGTATTTCTACAAAAACAGTGGAGCATCCAGGAAGATTGTGAATACTTATTTTGCAGGAACTTTAGGGCTTTCTTCCTATGGTTCATACTATAAAATAGGTTTTGACGGAAATTCGGGAGAGCTCGTAAAGTTCAGTAAGCCTTTAAAAATTCCAAAAATAGTTGCAGACGGAATTCCTGTTTCACTTGAAGATTATCATCAGCAAAGAGGAATTCTCAGAAAAATAATTTTGTTTGATGAAATTCAGGCAGGAGGTTCATTAGATATTCTTCCCGGCGATATTTTCTTGTTTGATGGACGTAATAAAAGCGGTCCCGATCATATACAAATGGTCTATCAATGGGACGAAAACGATCGTACGCTCATTGTAATCGATGGTAACGGAGGAGGCTTTGCTTTAGACGGATACGGTACAAATGCAGCAGACCCGAATGCTTCCGGAAATAATCAATCTAAAGACAATACACTTAAAACGGATAAAATAAAAATTCTGGAAGACAAATTAGGGACAGGTGTTATTTATACAAATGATGGTGCATCCGGAAGAGTAGGAATTACCTGTCATATCCTTACAAATGATCATCAGGTGAATCCGCCCGCTGAGAACACTTCGCTCCCTCATGCACGTGTTTGGGCAATTATAAGACCTTCTCTGGCAGATTTTGAAGATCATGAATACACTTCTTTATAAATCACAAATATTAATAGGAAACTAAGCTGAAAATCCGTAAAAGAGTAAGCACAATAACAATTTTAAAACTTAATACAATGGCAGATTTATCAAACATTTTACCGGATCAACTTATGCAAGGAGTTCTTGGTAAGCTTTACGAAGTATTAACTGGCGGAGATGGAGATGTTCCACCGTCAAAGGATAATTTTTTCAGTTGGTGTTCTCCGGGGATACCAATAAGACCGGAAGATTTACGTTTTTTAACCATGGGTTTATCAGGTGTTTATACTCCCGAAAAAGACAGTGAAGGCAAAGTCGTTGAGCTTACCGATCAGGAAAAAGAAAAAATAAGAGCAACAAGTACAGGATGGCTTTACCAACAGGCAGAAAATCTGGCGCGCCTTGTAGATTTTATTCCGGATGTAAATGCGGCAGACAACAATCAATTATCAAAACTGAGTATTCAGCAAAATGAAGGAACTTTATCGGATGTGTATAAATATGCGCTACAATTCAGTAAAGTTGCCAATACAGAACTATCTGAGGAAGAAAAAGCCAAAGTAGAAAAATTTAAACAGCTTCTACAGGTAAAAAGAATAAAAAAAGATCTTATTACCGATGAAGAATCTGAAGTGATAGAGCCAAGTCCGCTCGTAATTTTGTACAATCAGAAAATGGCAGCGTATATCGATGCGGTTTTAGAATACAATACTTACAGAGTCGATGCGCTGGCTGCAGATAATTCTAAGGCAATTCACTTTTGGGCGATGAATGCT
This sequence comes from Chryseobacterium sp. CBo1, assembly GCF_001693475.1. Classification (NCBI taxonomy): domain Bacteria; kingdom Pseudomonadati; phylum Bacteroidota; class Flavobacteriia; order Flavobacteriales; family Weeksellaceae; genus Chryseobacterium; species Chryseobacterium sp. CBo1. Next base: position 26,121 of record NZ_MAUH01000004.1, on the reverse strand, counting down.
TCCAGTTTGCGCAAAAAAGTTCAGGCAGCAATGTCTGATTGGGTTACAAACGGATACAAAAATGAATACGAAGGAATTGCGGCAAGAATAGATCAGATCATGTCAAAAGATTTATCTTTATTAAAAGCAGAATATAAAGACACATTGGAAAGAGCCAAGCTCACTGGTCTTGCTTCCGGTTCAGATTTTTATTACACTTCTCTCGTTCCCGGAAATTTTGTTGAAGGTGGCTGGACGAAATTTAGCTTCGGATCTTCAGATTACGCAAGACATTCAGACAGCAAATATACTTCTTATGGAGTAAGCGGCTCAGCAGGATTTTTAGGTTTTGGTGCATCTGCAGGTTATCAGCATAAAGATTCCAGCAGCAACCGTACTATTAATGCATCCAATTTTAAACTGACTTTTGAAATGTGTCAGGTTCCGATTGTAAGACCTTGGCTGAAAACACCTTTTCTTACTTCAAAAGCCTGGAAATTAGATATGGGAAGTCCAGAAGTTCAGTCAAGAGGAGAATTTTTGAATGACGGAGCGATGCCGCCAAACGGAATTATGCCTGCATATCCTACATCTGTTTTATTTATCCGTAATCTGGTTTTAGATTTCGGACAATATAACTCAGAATATGCTTCGGCTTTTAAATCTGATAAAGCAGATGCATCTGCCGGTTGGGGACCTTTTAGTGTGGATGCCAATTATTCTTCCAGCAGTTACAAGTCTGACTTCAAATCACATTCAGATTCTCAGGGAATTCGTGTGGATGGAATGCAGATTATAGGTTTCAACTGTCATGTGCTGCCGAAAAGTCCGGATCCGCTTCCGAATATTACCAGTTGGATTTAACCAAAAACAAACAAAATGTTTTTAAATGCAATCATATTCGAAAAGCTGAAATCCGTATTTAATCAGTTAAATACAGTTTCGGGGCGTTATTTTCTTACATTTTCTCCCATTACTACAAGTTTTAATAATCAGGATTTTAATTTTTTAGATACTACAACTCCTGTTCAGTATCTATCTGATGCCTATGAAAACCAAATGGCGTTTGCACATCTCGCAAACGCCGTTATCAGAAGGCAGGATATTTATGAATTGAATCCTGATTCTTCTTTACCGGAAAATTATAAGAAAATATTTGATCATGCTAAACTGATAGAAAGCTCCCTTTCGGATGCAGACAAGCAAAAATACAGAGATGCAAAATCAGTTTTGTATCAGGACGATGGTCTTACAAAAGCAGCAGATTACGAAAAATACAGTAGTTACAAAGCTAAATATGAAGGCCTTGTACAAAATATTCAGGATCTCAGCGATAAGATTATGGCAAATCCTGACGATAAAGAAAGTTTGTCTAAAAAGCAGGAACTTGAAACCCTTCAGAATATAGCTTTTAACGACTGGCTTATTGACGGCGAAAGAGACAAGATCGAAAACGCACTGAAAATCGTTTCAAGCATCAGTGAACGTTCTGCTTTTGTATCTCAATGGAATCAGGAATATCTAAAACTCCAAAGTGAAATTTCCAAAGTAACAACAGTCGGGTCAAATATTGATTTTCTGCCGGTTTCATGCCTTCCAAACGATTTGTACAAGTATGAATATTCCGGATGGAAAAAAATCGTAATGGAAGAAAAAGAAATCGCTGATTTGGAAAATTCTGCAAAAACTTCATTGACAGATGATTTTTATAATACTTACGACAGTTCAGGCTTAAGCTATTCAAAAGTTGAATTTGAATATATTTTTGTTACCGTTTTAAGAAACTGGTTTAAGCCTAATCTTGTCAATTCCCAATTTTGGAATTTTTCTGATCAACAGGTTGTTTCGGATGAATCTGATCTCAACAAAGGGCTTTTGCCATCATACATCGAAAAATTTCTGTTTATCAGACGGGTTTATGCCTATAATAAAAATGTAAATCCTGAAGAAAATGAGGTTACGGCTGAAGAAAAAATTCCGCAGACTTATATTTTCAGAAATATTGCAAAAAACCTGAAAACGATAGATCTGGTTCAGCCAAAAATCATCAGAACCTCTAAGTTTAAAATGATTTCACAAAATAAGTTATTTTCAACGCCTGTTTTGCGGAAAGTGAAGTTAGAGAATGTGATCACAAATCAACCGATAATAAATAGATTCGATAAAAATCTGTTCAGAAGAAAAATATTATTTCCTATACCGGTCATCAATGTTGTTGAACAGAAAACCAAATTCCAGTTTAGTTTAATCTTTAAAGATGAGCTTGGAAATTATCTTACTGACATCAATATCTTATTGCAAAGTTCGGCAGACGGATCAACGTATTCTACAGAAACAGATAATGATGGCAAAGTTGTTTTCAACGATATGGAGAAAGGAGATTATACCATTTCCATTCAGAGAGAAGAGCTTTATGAGGATTCTTCATTCAGGTTAAATCTTAGTGAAGATGTTTCGAAAGAATTTATTATTAAGAAAAGACAAAATCCTTATTTTGATATGATTTTGCTGGGCGCTGTGAATTACAGGCTTCCGAATCTTCCCAATCCTTTGCCGGGATATGTTTTTTCGTAATGTTTAAAATTTCAAATTAATAGAAAATCCCGAAGCGTAATTGCTCCGGGATTTTTCGTGATATATAATGTGATTTAGTGTCTTTTGAATAATACTTCATCCATTTTGGTCTGCTTTACGTAAATTCTCTGAAAACTTAGAGGCATATATTGGTATAAAAGATTCCATTGATTGATGTCGGTTTGTTTTTTAAAACTTCTGAAAGATCTCACAAAAAGGTTTTCAATCATTTGTTTTACGGTTTTTGTTCCGTTTCTGTAAAGCCAATCCATCATTTTGATGTTATGGTTCACAATATTGATCTTTGATTCTTTCAGCAGGTTTTTCATGTGATCAACCGTAGTCTGAATAATTCCGGCGAAATTGTTTTGTGCGGAAAGCTGCACGATTTCATTCTGTAACGAAGGATAGAATATTTTTAAATGTTCAATTGCTCCACTTTCATTTATTACTTTCTTCTCAATATTGTTCATTTTTAAATATTTTTCAAAACATTCTTGTTTCAACCAAAACTGTACCAAAATAGCGGTTTTCAGATTAAATATTTTCTATTACTAATTTTTTATACACTTTTCGGTGAATTTATTTATTTTCTTTATTGATGAGGTTTTTAGACGTTTTTATTAATTTTGAATTTCTTAAATATTTGGTTATTAATATCTTTTTGAATTTGAATGTAAGAATCTTTTGTAATGAACCTCCTGGAAAATGTAATGAAATGAAATTGTAAAATTGAAAAGAATATTTATTTAAGAAAATTTGTAATAAAATCATTAATCCATTTATGAATATATACTCAGATTTGAAGTTTGCTATTAATATTTGTTTTATTAAAATTATTATTAAAGTATTGATAAGTTTTTGATTAATTTTTTTCATAATTATGAATTTATTTTATCAAAGATGCATCGGCTTAAGCTTTATAAAAAGGACATGGAAAATGTTAATTATTTACATTGAAATAGTATTTCTCTTGTGTGAAATTTCAAAAAATGCCTATAATGGTTTAAATATTAAACTTCGGATGTGTCAAAAATGTCAAATTTTGCATTTTTTGGATTTTTTGGCGAAATGAAAGTGAATTGTCGTGCGTTTTTTCAGCCAAACTTTGGAAATATTTTTTTTATCTTACTGGGTGAGTATTTCGGGTTTTACTTTAAAAGAAAATATATAAATTTCTCGTTTTAACTTTCAGAATAAATATATTTGCAATCCATAAAAAATCAACGATGTTTACAAAAATTGTAGTCCACAGAGTCGGAAATAAAATCAACGGAGAATCACTTATACTTTCACAGGAAGAGCTTCAACTGGATGAGGGAACTGTAGAAATGCTTGAAAATTATTTTTTAGGTTCATTTAAAACAGAAGAAACCTATCAGTTTTACAGCGATTCTTATTTGGTGAATAATCCGGTTTTCAGTTCGGTTTCTGAAATTTTTGATGACAAAGCAAAATTTCTTTGGGAAGCTGAAAATATTGCCAAACATCTTTTTGAAGCAGCAGAAAACCCAAGAGTTCAGGGTGGCGAATTGTTTATCGTTTTCTTTGAAGACGAAAGAGAAAGCGAAGAAAGAGTAGATAAAATCGGGATTTTTAAAACCGAAAAAAGAGAATCATTCTTAAAAATATTCCCTAAAAACGAATCTTTCGAGATCGAAAAAGATCAGGGAATCAGCCTTTCAAAAATTGATAAAGCGGCATTGATTTATAATAACAATAAAGAAAGTGGCTATGTACTTTCCGTGGTTGACAATAACAAAAACGGAGATATGTATTACTGGTTCGAAGATTTTCTAAAGGTAAAACAGCGTGACGATGAATATTTTCATACGCAGGAAGCTTTGATGGTCTACAAAGATTATATTGTAAAGCAGCTTCCACAGGAATTTGAGGTTTCAAAGGCAGATCAGGCAGATTTTTTAAATAAATCAATCAATTTCTTCAAAGAAAAAGAAGAATTCAAGTTGGATGAATTTGCAGCCGAAGTTTTGGGTGATGAGCATGTGATCGAAAGTTTTAATAATTTTAAAACCGATTATGAGCAGGATATGCAGATCAATATTGCCGAAGAATTTCCGATCAGTGAAGCGGCGGTGAAAAAAACGCAGCGTCATTTCAAAAGTATTATTAAATTAGACAAGAATTTTCATATTTACATCCACGGTGACCGAAAAATGCTAGAGCAGGGTCAGGATGAAAAAGGAAAATATTACATGCTTTATTTCGATAAAGAAGTGTAAAAAAAACTAACAATAACCTTAAAAAACTTACATGGGAAAAAATTACAAACTTGTAGCCATCAGTGCGATGGCTATATCCGTTATCGGTATTTTTAGCTGCTTTTATTCTTTTTACGGAGTCTGGAAAGGGGCTTCGCAGTTTAATACAATTTCCGAAGTTTTTCAGATTTTATTTGCTTTTACTACGCTTAATCTCAGTTTTACAAACAGATTTGAGCATTCCGATATCTGGAATTTCGTTTTTTATGTGCTTCTTTTTATCGGCGGATTACAGTTTATCAGATCAAAAGGTAAAGAAACCCGTTTTGTAGGTTTTGTTTTTTCTGTGATATTTTTGGATGCTATTGTCTTGTTGCTGCAAAGTACATTTTATAAAGTTTTCATCACGAACTGGGAAAATACAACATCAAAGCAGATCTTTTACCTGATATTGGGCTATGTCATTCTTTTGGGTGTTTTATATCTGAGTTTTAATATTTTAAAAATTATTAAAAGCCAGAAAGAAATTGATATTATTGCGACCGAACAGAAAACTACAGTTACCGATACAGGAAAATGGCAGCGTTTTTTTCATTGGATTATAGATGTTACCATCATGTCTCTGATTCTCATTCCGTGTGTAATATCTTTAGGATATTGGCTGATGGAATCTGATGTTTTCAGGGAAAGCGAAGGTCTTAAGATGTTTTTCAGAAGCAGATGGTCTTTATATGTCATTGTTCTTGTGTTCTTTTTTATTTATTATCCGGTTTCTGAGATTCTTTTTGGTTCTACGCCAGCAAAATTTTTAACGGAGTCAAGAGTAATTAATTCAAAAGCCGAATCCCCGAATTCCTCTACGATTTTTCTCAGAACTTTATGCAGAAATATTCCGTTTGATGCGTTGTCTTTCTTTGCTAAAAGAGGGTGGCACGATTCTTTATCGGAAACATACGTCGTAAAAGAAAAAAGAACAGGTTTTAAAACCAATAAACTGCTTTGGATCTTGCCTGTATTGGTAATCTATCTTGCTGTAATGTATTTTGGCAAAAGATATTATTCTGAATATACAGCCAATCGTGAAATGGAAAATCAGATGTCGGAAAAGATTGAATTTCTGGAATCTGAAATTAAAAATCCTAATGCAAGCCAGTTTTTTGTAGTCAATGACATTGATTATTACGGGAATATCGATAATTATGGTTTTAAGATCGAAAAGGTTGAAGGGAATGACATAAGCATTAAAAGAATTACGGGTGAATTTCTATCCGAATCGAATTTTTCACAGGCAAAATACCTTTATCTTCAACAGAAAGATACGGCTAAAACTTTCGTTATCAGAAAGGATGAGTTTGTGAAAATTTTTCCGAAAAACCGGAGTGAATATTACCGGCCGACAATTACTATGGAATTTTTCGAACCAGGAATACGCTATAATATCGAGAATGTTTACAATTTTGATCTTCCATTTTTAGAAGCGCAGATCAGTAATGCTACAAATGATTATAATGACAAAAAGGCAACAGTATATTTTACAAATCACGGAGCAAGCGGAACAATTACCAACATCAAAAATACAAACGGTGATATCAAGTGGAAAACAGTTTTTCCCGTTGCTGTAAGTAATCAAGTAGGTTCACCTGCTATGATCGAAGTAGAAAATTTTGATTTATCGGGCGAAAATGAATCTCAGATAGAGGTTTTGGATTCTCTTAAAAGAAAGCATTTGTATGTATTTAAAAATAAAGGCTTTCAAACTGAGATCATTAAAATAAAATAAGTATATCTCCTTAATATGTATTTTACTATAAATTTGTCTTTATTTGATTAAAAAAGTGATTTCTTTCAATATTTGAAAAAGTGAATTGTTATACTTTTCCATAACGCAAAAGTTAATTAATATTCTTTTATTTTAAATGTATATTGTTTAATTTTTTAACATTATTCCTTGTTTTATATTGATAAATTGTGGTTTATTTTTTAATAAATCATAATTTTTGTTAATTATTAATGTGAAAGTAATATAACATACCACATTGTGTTTATTTAGGCTATTAATTTGTCTACCTTTGTTTACTTATTTTAGATAGTTATGAATTTTGTAGAATGTCATGATGAGCCCATTCATATTCCGGGTTACATACAAAGTTTTGGGTATTTGATTGGCATTGACGCAGCTTCTCTTACCATCTCTTTTTTCAGTGAAAATATTACTGATCTTTTTAATATCGAAAATCCTGAAGAATTATTTGGAAAAAAAATATCACAGTTTCCGGATATTTTTCAGAATGTAATAAGTTCGGAGATTTTTATTGATTCCGGTTTTCTTTCCAGAAGAGATAATGAAACTTATTTTGATAAAATTGTTCTGAACGACAACCAATATCATTTTTCTGTCTTCCGCACCAATAATTATATATTTTTGGAGTTTGAGGCGGTTTTAGAAAATCAGCGAAAACGCATTACCAACAAATACGACAATTTCTACATCATCGATAATGACCAGGAAATCTGGGATCAACTTCTGAATACACTCTCTAATATCATCAATTATGACAGGATCATGGTTTATAAATTTATGAGCGATGGATCCGGTAAAGTAATTGCTGAAAAAACCAACAATCATCTGGAAAGCTATCTGGGACTTCACTATCCTGAACACGATATTCCGAGACAGGCCCGTGAATTATACAGAAAAAAGAGAAAAAGAATTTTTTCAAATGTTCATTCGGAGCCGATTCGTCTTTTAAGCCGTACCGAAACCAGTATTGATCTTACTTTTACTGCTTCACGAGCAATGTCGCCCATTCATGGGCAGTATGTAAAGAATTCAGGAGCGTCTTCAAGTTTCAGTATTTCGATTATTATTGATGATCAGCTTTGGGGGTTGGTAACGTGTCAGAATTCGGAGCCGAAACATATTGATCTTGAAGATCGTGTACAGGCAGGAATTTTCACGGTTTTGGCATCCAATGCCTATTCTTCTTTTAAAGCTAAAAAAGAATTAGAATACAGATTAGATTTAAATGAAAAATTAAGTCATCTAAAATCTGAATTTCTGAAATATAACACACTTTTTGAATCTCTGGAAGCCAATAAGTCGGAACTAAGAGTAATGCCAAAAGCCGACGGATTAGTTATTATTTCCGATCATGATGTGGTTACCGATGGCTTGACTCCGGATAGTGAAACGATTGACAAAATCGTAGACTGGGCATATCAGAATACAACAGAAAATGTATTTGTAAGCAACAGTTTTCTGAAAGATCATGGTACTGAATTAAACTTGAATTCAAATACAGCAGGAATCATTATCTACTTTGTCGAAAGAAGCAAAAAAGAAATTCTGATCTGGTTCAGAAAAGAGTTTGATGAACATATCAACTGGGCAGGAAACCCCGAAAAAAATATTGATGTAATTTCCAAAGACGGCATTGAAATCAAATATGTTTCTCCGCGTACTTCTTTCCAGGTTTTTACAGAAAACATCAGAGGAAATTCTAAAAGATGGGGTTCTAAAAATGTCATCGCTGTTGATTTAATCAGGGATCTTATTTTTGAGACCTCTCATAAACAATATATCACCATAAAGAAGCTGCATGATCAGCTGAAAAAGGTAAATGAAGAACTGGATAGTTTTTCTTACACGATTTCACACGATTTGGGAACTCCGCTTACCGTAATGAAGCTTAATGCTCAGATGTTGCTGAATAGCTTGGCAGACACTTCAGACAAGAACAAAAACAAAATCAATTCTATCATTGATGAGATCGACAATATGGCAGAAATGATGCAGAATGTCCTTCAGCTCAGTCGTGCGAAGCACAGCGAAATTCAGCTTGAAGATGTTGAAACCACACTCACTATTAAGAAAATTACAGAAAATGCAAAAATGACATATGATAGCCCTAAAAGCTTAGTAGTTATTAGAGAATGTCCTCATGTTTTAGCAGATAAGACCATGCTGCATCAGGTGTTTTTAAATATTATCAATAATGCCGTTAAGTATTCTTCAGATCAGGAAAATCCTGTTATTGAAATTGAAGGCACTGAAGAGGGTGATAAAATCATCTACAGAATTAAAGACAACGGTATAGGAATTCCTGAAGAGAATAAGCATAAAATGTTTAAGATTTTCAACAGGATGGATAATGCCAAAAAATTCAAAGGAAATGGAGTAGGATTGTCTATCGTTCACAGAATAATGAACAGACTGGGCGGAAATGTAGATTATGAAAGCAGTAAAGACGGAACATGCTTTATTTTAACCTTTCAAAAGCCTAAATTTGCTGAAATTTAAACAAGAATATGGTATCTGAATATCTAAAACAAAATACGGCAGAGTATCACGATGCGGCCGAAAAACTTTTTAATTCTGAGAAAATTTTTAATAAAACATTTACTTTAGAAGATTACAGGAAAATTATTCACACCAATTATCTGATGCTTCTTCATAGTGAAAACAAAATATTCAGCAGTCTTTCTGATAAATTCAATGAAAAACTTCAGCTTAACGAAAGAAAAAAACTTCCGCTGATCGAGAAAGATCTTTCCGGTCTGGCTCTGGATAATCAAAAACCTTCTCTTCATCTTGAGTTTGAAAATGAGCATGAAGCTTTGGGAGCAATGTATGTGATTGAAGGTTCTACTTTGGGTGGGAATGTAATTGCCAAGCAACTTTCTAAAACGGAAGGCTTTGATCAGGTGACGTTCAATTTTTTTGGATGTTATCAGGAAAATACAGGATCGATGTGGAAGAATTTTAAAGAAATTTTAGATTCTGAAGTGAAAGAAGAGAATTACAACGAAGTGCTTTCAGGTGCGAAGAAACTGTATACGTTTTTATTAAGCGTTAACTAATATCTCTTAAATAATAATTAAAATTCCCGAAAAATTGCTCAATTTTTCGGGAATTTGTACATTTGGGAAGCAAAAAATTAAACTAATAAAAAATAAATAAAATATTATGAAAGTAACTGTAGTAGGTGCAGGCGCTGTAGGTGCAAGTTGTGCAGAATACATCGCTATGAAAAACTTCTGTTCAGAAGTAGTTTTAGTAGATATCAAAGAAGGTTTTGCAGAAGGAAAAGCAATGGATTTGATGCAGACTGCATCTCTGAACGGATTTGATACAAAAATCACTGGAACAACAGGAGACTATAGTAAAACAGCAGGTTCTCACATTGCAGTAATCACTTCAGGTATTCCTAGAAAACCGGGAATGACCAGAGAAGAGTTGATCGGTATCAATGCAGGAATCGTAAAAGAAGTTACTGAAAACCTAGTAAAAAACTCTCCGGAAGTAATCATCATCGTGGTTTCTAACCCAATGGATACAATGGCGTATCTGGTACACAAAACTTCAGGTCTTCCTAAGCACAAAATCATCGGTATGGGTGGGGCTTTAGATTCTGCAAGATTCAAGTACAGATTGGCTGAAGCTTTAGAAGCTCCGATTTCTGATGTTGATGGGATGGTAATCGCTGCTCACAGTGATACAGGAATGCTTCCGTTATTAAGCAAGGCGACAAGAAACGGTGTTCCGGTAACTGAATTCCTTAATGACGAGCAACAAAACTACGTTATTGAAGAAACTAAAGTTGGTGGAGCTACATTGACTAAATTATTGGGAACTTCAGCTTGGTATGCACCGGGTGCAGCAGTTTCTGTAATGGTTCAGGCAATCGCTTGCGACCAGAAAAAAATGATTCCTTGTTCTTTGATGCTTGACGGTGAATACAACGAAACAGATATCTGTTTAGGTGTTCCTGCCATCATCGGTAAAAACGGAGTTGAAAAAATCGTAAACGTTACTTTAACAGCTGCTGAACAATTGAAGTTCGCCGAAGCTGCAAAAGCAGTAAGAGAAGTAAACGGAGATTTGAAGTTTTAATTAAATTAAACCTTTATATAAATAAAATCCGCGCTGGAAAAGCGCGGATTTTTATTTTGTTTAAACCTTTTTTATGAGATATGATTGGCTTTAATTCTTAGTTTTAAGAATACTAATAGAATCTGAGTTGTAATAAATGTGTAAAAAGGAATTGTAAAAGCAGGATAATTTAAAGCTTCAACTGAAACATAAATCAATCTACTTGCAACTGCAGTAATCATCAAAATAATACTTAGTATCGAAATTGCTACATCATATTTGAATTTCATTACATTAAGAACAATACCAGTAATTCCTAAAAATGCAAATAACTGATCAATATTCCCAAAGTCAAAAACAGTAAAACCTAACCAAAAAATAAATGGAATGGGTATCATCGATCCCATTAACATAATTAACGAATATGATATTAAGGAGAAAATTCTAATATACTTTATCATTATCTTATGAACTCAATTTTACAGTGTCTTGCTTTAGACGATTCACATGAAAAATTACTTTACAACCGTCGCTTCCATTTCAACTTTGAGTGTTTCAAACAAAGTTTTTACTTCAATAACAGTAGCCGCCTGTTGAATTCCATGTTTTGTAATCCAGGTTTGCCAGACATCAAAATTCTCAAAAAAAGCCGGATGATCTGTGGTGTATACCGTTAGGCGCACCATGTTTTTCAATTCAAAATCTGCCTGTGAAATTACTTTTTCAAGATTTTCAAAGGTTTTGATGATCTGCGTTCTCATATCGGCATCGCTCGATTTTCCATTGTCATCTATTGCGGTTTGTCCTGATACATACAGGGTGCTCTGAACATTTTTTACTTCTACGGCTTGTGCATAATTTCTTTCATTCTGCCATGTCCACGGGTTAATGATTCTTTTTTCCATGTTGAAAAATTTTAATGTATTTAATGGAACAAAGTTCGGCAGAAAACGGAAAATAATGCTGTGACGTGCGTCACTATTTACCTGGCCGATGATTCGTTGTACAATCTGCTTAAAGTTTCTCTGGAAAGCCCTAAATATGCAGACAAAACGGTTTTTGGTAAACGATGTATGAGTTTAGGATAATACTCTAAAAACTGCTCGTATCGTTCTTTTGCATTCATCGTCATGAGCGAAAGAATTCTTCTTTGGTTTGAAATATGTCCACCAATGGCTTTTTTCAGAAAGAAATCGGTCATTTTAGGAACTTCAGTCAGGAGTTGCTGATAATCATTAAAAGAAAGTTTTAAAACTGAAGTATCTTCCAGACATTGCAGGGACTGAGTAGCTTTGGTTTGTGTATAGAATGCTGCATAATCGCTTTCCCACCAATCTTCCATTGAAAAAGAAATGATGTGTTCTTTAGCTTCAGCATCGGTATAAAAAAGTTTTAGAAGACCTGAAATAATGAAATAGACGTGGTCAACCTGATCATTTTCGCTGATGATCATTTCACGTTTTTTGAAATGTTCCTCTGTGAAAAATGATTCAACAACCGAAAATTCTTCGTCGGTCAAGGAAATTGTTTTGTTAATATGTTCTTTGAGGACATTCATTTTAGTTTGAATTAATGATCAGTTTTCCAAATTATCTGTACAATTCAAGATCAAGAAAATTATTGTTTCTTAGAATATTCTTTTTTGCTTGATTCCTTTCATTTTTCCTCAGTTCTTCCAGATTTATTGTATTACCTTTTTCATCCTGTATGCTGATCATTTTGATCTGAGGATTCATTAATAAAAATTGTTCATTATTACCGATCGGATTTCTTCTGTATTCATTCCATTTTTTGTTAAACTGTTTCCGGTTAACTTCGTAAGTCTTTAATAAGCTAAAAGATTTAACTTTATGCAGGTTGTCATTCGTCTCATAATTGGCAACCAACTGAAAAGAGTGATGCTTTTTTGTGTCTTCTATGGCAACAATTAATCCCGGAAGATTTTTAAATATATTCGGTCCGTCCTGAAAAGGCAGATCAGTTGTAAACCAGGCTGTCCATTCTCTGTTTCCGAATTTCACAGTTGCTTTCTGGCAATTATAATTCTGAATTTTTTTATTCTCATTCAACAATTTCCAGTTCAGCTTTCTCTCATCATAGACTTTATAAGATTCCATCCCAATATATTCTAAAGAATAATCTTTGGCATCATGATAACTTTTCCAGATAAAGTTTCTGATATTTCCGGGAGAAAAATTTGCATCTCCGTTATTTTCTGATGATTTTAAATTTGATGAATCGCTTTTCGCTTTCATTTCGCTCAAAAATTCAGAATGATCTTTGAAAATCGTGAGTCGCATATTTTCAGTTAAAACGCTGTCAACTTTTGTCGAATCGGGAACATATTTATACTCGTAAATAAAACGATGATTTTGTGCGTTTAAGGATATATTCAAAACAAAAAAAAGAATCAGGTGAAGTTTATTCATTTGTGGTGTATCATTTGTTCAAATCTACAAAATTGATTGAATAATCTATCCCTGTTTTAAAAACAATCCGTCACCAATTCCATATTCACCATTGCTCCGGCTACATTTCCGGTCATGACAGCACTCGAAACAGATCGCATCATCGAAGAATTGTCACCACAAACAAAAACACCGGGAATATTTGTTTTCTGAAACTGATCGGTTTTTATGTGCCTGAAATCTGTAAACTCGCAACCCAATTGTTCAGGAATTTCCGAATGTTGGTGAAACGGCAAAGCTGCGTAAACGGCTTCAAAATTTACATCTTTTCCATCTGAGAATATTACGCTTTCAATCATTCCGTTTTGATGTTTTAATTCAGAAATTTCAGATTCAATAATTTGAATATTATTTTTGGCTAATTTTTCTTTTTGTTCATCCGTAAAACTGGCTTCTCCTCTTGTTATTATTGTAACATCTTCTGTAAGATTTTTAACCAAGGAAGCAATATGAACGGCTTTGTCACCATTAGCTATAATTCCTGTTTTTCTGCCTTTATATTCATAGCCGTGACAATACGGACAATGAATCAGCGAAATTCCCCAACATTCCGCAAAACCTTTAACATTTGGGATTTCATTGGTAATTCCCGTTGCTATAATAATTTTTTTTGAACTGAAAGTTTCACCGTTTTCTGTATGGATCTCGAAACCATTTTCTGTTATTTTAGCATTAATTGCTTTTCCATGAAAAAAGCTTACTGTTTCGTATTCTTTTACCTGTTTTTTGGCAAGAAAAGCAATTTCTTTTGGCGTTTTTCCGTCTTGGGTCAGGAAATTATGAGAATGTGGAGTCTGCTCGTTGCAGGGTTTTCCGCTGTCGATCACCAGAGTTTTTCTTAATGATCTTCCCAATGCCATGGCTGCAGAAAGCCCGGAATAACTTCCGCCGATGATGATCACTTCGTATTGTACTTCGTTCATAATTTCAGATTTAAAGTTTATTAAGGTATTCTTAGTTGAAATGTTTGTCAAAGTTAAAATAAATTTTTATTATTGCAACATAATCGCATTAATAAAATGATAAGAAGAAGTACACCTACGAAAGAAGCTGTTTTGAATGTTTTAGCAGATTCAAAAAAAGCAATGAGCCAGGATACAATTATGAAAAAAGTTTCTGTAAATATAGACAGAGCTACGGTTTATCGTGTTCTCAACCGTTTTTGTGAAGACGGAATCCTTCATAGAATTGTTGCGGAAGACGGGAAGCAGTATTTTGCAGTCTGTATTAAATGTGAAGAAAAAAAACTGGCAGATCATCATTTTCATTTCAGATGTACAAAATGTGAAACGATAGAATGTCTGCCGGTTGCCGTTCAGTTTTCTCTGGAAAAAGGATATTCTGTAGAAAGTGTAAATTGTATTCTGACCGGAGTCTGTAAAGATTGTGCTTGAAATTTTAAACCGTCTTCAAAACGCCGCCATCAGCTCTGAGGCAAGATCCATTCGTCGCAACAGAAAGCGGACTTGACAGATAAGTTGCAAGACTGGCAATTTCTTTAGGCTTAATAAATCTTTGTAATAAAGAATCTGGGTTGGTTTGCTGCACGATTGCTGCTTTCATTTGTTCGGTGGTTATATTTTGAAGTTTTGCGTAATGTTCAACTGTTGATGCGACGCCGTCAGAATATGTAGGCCCACCAAGAATGGTATTCACGGTTACTTCAGTTCCTTTTGTAAGCTTAGATAAACCGTTGCTGATTGCCATCATCGAAGCTTTTGTCATCCCATAATGGATCATATCTGCAGGAATATTCACACCCGATTCGCTGCTGATAAAAATAATTCTTCCTTGCTTTTTTTCAAGCATTGATGGCAATAAATGTCTTGATAATTTTACCGCACTCATCACATTGATTTCAAAGATTCTCTGCCACTCGTCATCAGTGATGAGCATAAAGTCTTTTAATTCGAAAATACCGACGTTGTTAATCAGAATGTCAATATCGTTAAGTTGTTTTAAAAGTTCATCGACTTGATTTTTATCTGAAAAATCAGCAGCAATTCCGGAAACTTTAGCACTTGGAAATTTTTGTTTTAAATCTAAAACTGCTTGTTGTGTTTTTTCGTTTTGTCTTCCATTGATGATTACTTCTGCACCTTCTTCTAATAATTGTTCTGCAATTGCAAAGCCAATTCCTTGCGTAGAACCACTGATGAAAGCTTTTTTTGATGTTAATTGTAAATTCATTATAATTAAATTTTATTTTTGTAATGATTGATCCAAAATTTGATAAAAAAATTAGCTGAGTACAGCCAATTGTAGTTCAATTTGTTGGGAAAGTATTTTCTGATCAGGATATATTCTTCTCAAAGTATTCAATCCGCACCAGAATGTGATAAGGTTTCTTGCCAGAACGGAAGCATCTGCCTGATTTTTAATTTTTCCTGCATCCTGAGCTTTTTTAATGGCTTCAGAATACATTTCTTCAACTTGTTTTAAAATCTGAATGGCTTCCTTTTCTAAGTCTTCATCAACAAAAGTCATTTCAACCACTGTGTTTGCGATAATACAGCCTTGTAAATGCCTTGTTTTATCAGAATTTGCTACGCTTCTGAAGAAATCTTTAATGAGCTCTATTGGATTTTCACTGTTTTTAAGCTCTTCTTTAAAATTTTCAAAATCTTTTCTTCTTTGGTTAATTGCTGCTTTGAAAACTTCCTTTTTTCCACCTTTGAAAGTATTATAAAAGCTTCCGCTTCCTGCACCTGTGATCTTCAGCAAATCATTTAATGAAGTTGCGGTATACCCTTTTTTCCAAAAGATGTCCTGCGCTTTTTGAATTAATTCTTCATTTTGGTGAATGTTTGGTCTGCCTCTCATTTTATTTTTGTAATGATCGATACAAAATTATGAAAAATAATTTTAATTATCAAAATAAATAAGACACATCGAAAATGTGTCTTATTTTAAAATATTCTATTAAAGTTATT
Organism: Chryseobacterium sp. CBo1; assembly: GCF_001693475.1. Classification (NCBI taxonomy): domain Bacteria; kingdom Pseudomonadati; phylum Bacteroidota; class Flavobacteriia; order Flavobacteriales; family Weeksellaceae; genus Chryseobacterium; species Chryseobacterium sp. CBo1. Next base: position 10,073 of record NZ_MAUH01000004.1, on the reverse strand, counting down.
TTTTATTGCTAATTGCTGAATCAGTTTTCGACTTTTCACCTGCAATCGACATTTTATTTTCAAAAGGTTTGGCTTCTAAAACCGTTATGCTCGTTTGTTCTTTTCCTAGATTATACTGTACAAAAACAACTTTTTCGGCAGTTCTGATAATGTAGGTATTTACGTTTTTCCAGTTGTTGCAGGAGTGCATGTATCCCAGATTATAAGCTTCGGGATCTTTCTTCTTTAATCTTTCTTCTTCACCTTCACGCAGTGGTTCGCCGGTATTGATTTTTACTCCGCCCACATTTTTTATAAGTTCGTCAAAACTTTTCTGAATTTCGAGTGGTGAAAATTTCTTTTCTTTAAAATCATCAGAAACCCGGATTTCGGCTTTATAGGTTTTACCTTCCATTGAAGTATAAGTGCCGTGATCATAAAAATATTCTTTATCAAAATCTTTAGTCTGCCCATTTCCCTGGTAAGAATTCGGATCTGTGAAAGAATAACCTTCCGGTAATTGAAAATAAGGGAAAGTTCCGTGAAATTTATCGGTTTCAGGAATTTTACTGATATTATATCCGGTATCAGAAATCATTTCTGTAGAATCTGCAACATCAGAACGCGTATTTTCTGTCTGAGAGACAGCATGATCTTCATCTTTTTTATTGCACGACCATAAAATAAATGTTGCACAAACGGTTGTTAAAACGATTTTCTTCATATTTCATTGAGTTGAGAAACATCATTTGCGCTTCTGTCCGTGCAAAATTGGTGCTAAAAGCAATCTGAAAAGTTTAAAATTATGTTAAATTAATTTGGAATCTACTTTCTTCACATTTTTTAATTCCGAAGGTGAAACTCCAAATTCTTTTTTAAAAACATAAGAAAAGTGGGAGAGGTCTTCAAAACCAAGATCAATATAAATGTCTGTTGGTTTTTTGTTTTCTTTATTAAGTAGAAAATGGGCTTCATGAAGTCTTCTGTTCATTAACCATTTCCCCGGACTTGTGTTAAAAATAGCCTTAAATTCTCTTTTGAAAGTTGATAAACTACGCCCTGTCATAAAAGCAAAACGTTCCATGCTGATGTTAAATTTATAATTGTGATTCATAAATTTTTCCAGATCAATTTTATGCGGGATATTGAAATTGAAGAAAATATTTTTCAGATCAGGATTATTTTTAAGTAAAATCATCAACAGTTCTTCACGTTTAATATCAACAAAAATATCATCCAACTTTTCTGTTCCGTTGTAATAAGGTTCTAATGATTGCACAAAATTGTTAATCAATTTATCTTCTTCGATAAATAAAAACGAATCTTTATGATCCGTTGGTTCTGCATAATAAGAATGACGCTCTAAAAATTTCTTCAAAAATGTTTCATCAAAAGCGATAATTACTTTTTCAAACTGCCCTTCATCTTTATATTTTGTATATCGAACCAGATGGTTTTTCCTTGCAATACAGTAATCACCGGGTTTCATATTGTAATGTTTATATCCATCGTACGAAGTCATGGAACCCTTAAGCAAAAACAAAAAGAAATGCTCAGGAATAAACTGTTCCGGTGATATTTCGGGACCGAGATGACAGGAATGGAGATTGTTGAATTTCATTTTTCATTAATTAATTTCGTTTGTCTTGAAAGAAAAAACAAGAATTCAAGATTTGGAAACTGTTGCAAAATTTTTTTTAATTCAAGATTTGCTTGAATTTATAGTACTTTTATGAATAACCTGTTGCTTTTCAACGGATACTATTTACACAAATTTAGTAAAGGTTTTTGAATTCTAATCATTTCGAGTAGGTTTTGCAAAAACCGTATCGAGAAGCTTTTTATTATATGTTCTCGACACAAAATTATTTTCCACTTTGTTACAAATAATTTCACTCGAACTGACGGTATGTTTATATTTAAGACTTCATTAAACTATCTGCGCCTGCCAGTAAAGCTTCTTCACGACTTCTTGGATTCCAGTTGAGAAGGATTTTTGCTTTTTGGTTTGACATTTCTTTGTAGAATTCTTGTCCGATGGGTTCCAATTTCTGAATATTTTCGGTGTATTGTGGTCTTTCTTTTTTGAACAATTCGGCAACATCATAAAAGCTCATCACACCTTCTGAAGTAGCTATAAAACGTTGTCCGGAAGCTTTCGGATTCAACATTGCTTTGATGTGAATATCTGCAACATCTCTTACATCTACAACGCCCATTGTGAAAGCCGGAGTGTATTCTAAGATTCCATTTAAAATTCCAGAAACCGCAATATCCAGCGATGCAGAAGTGATTCCGCCAATGGCAGGACCAAAAATTCCGACAGGATTGATCACCGATAATTCCAAACCGTTACCTTCTTTTTCAATGAATTCCCAAGCGGTTTTTTCAGCCACCGTTTTTGATTTGATGTAAGCAGGAAGTTCAGCATTCACATCCGTCCAGTCTTCCTCGGTGAAAACATGGTCTTCAATGTCTTTGCTGTAGCCAACTGCCGCAAAAGATGAGGTCAAAATAACTCTTTTCACACCCGCATCTCTTGATGCTTTCAAAACGCGCAGAGCTCCGTCTCTTGCAGGTATGATAAGCTCGTTTTCATCCTTCGGATCTTGTGCAGGGAAGGGAGATGCAACATGAAGAACATAGTCGCAACCTTTTACTGCTTCGTCCCAATTGGTGTCGCTCGTAAGATCTGCTTCAATAAATGAAAGGTGTGAGAAATCTGTAATTCCGCCTTCTTCCAATGCTTTGATGATAGTGTCTTTTTTTGCGAGTGAACGAAGTGTTGTTTTCACCTCATATCCTTGCTGTAATAGTTGCAGGACGGTATGAACTCCTAAAAATCCCGTTCCTCCCGTTACCAAAACTGTTTTCTTTGTCTGTACGTTTTCCATTTTTATTTAAATTTTACAGGACAAAGTTGGGGTTTATTTGAGAGAGGGATTTTGTTGTGGGGTTCTTTTTTTGTTTGTTGTGAGGGTCACGAGTTTCTGTCAGATTTTTATCATAACTTTTATGCTTGAAAACACTTCTATTGGTGATCGCTTTTTCAGAACTAATAATACTCGTTGTGCATTTGTTTTTTGTTTTTCGAAAATAAGTGAAATGGCTTCATTTATCTTTTATTTAAATATTATTGTTGTTCTTTGGTTGTCCTTGCGTGGTAATTATTGTAATGCTAAACGAAGCTTTTATAAAAACATTTGCTTTTTTAAGTTAAACAAAGCCATTCGTTTACATAAGAAATACAAGAAAAAAAATGATTATCAATTAGTTATTTTTGTTTCAAAATGCACAGCAGATATGATAATTTAAGTATAAAAAAATCTCCCACGAAAGACTCGCGAGAGATAAAATATATGGAATCAATTCCGATCAGGAACGACGGTATTTTTAGTTGTTGAAAGTAGCGAAAGCACCTTCTGTAGCGGCAAAGAAATTGTCGTACAACAGACCGGTATTTCCTACGCGAATTTCATAAATATCTTCCTGAAGAGCTTTCACCAAATCATTGGCAACATCTGAAGCCGGAATACCGTTTTCTCTGCCTCCGATTTCTACGGAAAAATCGGTGTTTACCAAAGGTGGCATCAATTCAAAAACTTTTACGTTGGTGTCTTTTGCCAGTTCGTATCTCAACAATCTGGTGTGAGAATGTAGCGCGGCCTTAGAATCCGAATACGTCGGAAGGTGCGAACCGGGAACGAATCCTACGATAGACGAAACGTTCACGATGGCTGCTTCAGTTTGTTGTTTCAATGATGGAAGGAATTTTTCTGAAAGTCTGATCGGTGCAAAATAATTGGTTGTAAATTCTGAAACGGCTTTGCTGTAAGCGTCTCCGTCATTTGCAACGTTGTAGATATAAGCACTTCCGGCATTGTTGATCAGAATATTCAGTCCTCCGAAATTCACTTTTACTTCTTCTACCAATCTGTCGATATCCGCTTCATTCGTAATATCCGCTTGAATCGTGAAGACATTATCTAAATCTTTCGCTGCAGCTTCTAATTTTTCTTTGTTTCTTCCAACGATGATGATTTTATTCGAAGGGCTTAATGCTTTTGCAATTTCTAATCCGATTCCTGATCCTCCGCCAGTAATTAAGATGGTGTTGTTTGTAATAGTCATAATAATTTGTTGTTGTTTAAGTTATATTTTAAAATTATAAATTGTACTATTTGGTACAAAATTGTGTAAAATTTTTTTTGGTGATGAAGCTTGATAATTGGAGCCCAATACTTCGCGCTAACGAACTTCAAGGTTCCATCATCCCACTTTCAGCCACATCATTTCAGTAATCTCAAATTCATTTCAATCATTGATCTGAGGATTTTCGGAGAGTTTTCCATACGTCTTGTGACATGGATTCCGTTCCATAAATTGGTTAAATGCCAAGCCAGAATTTCAGCATCTTCCAGCGTTTTCAATTGTCTGTTTTCTTGGGCATTTCTGATGGCTTTTGCGAAAATTTTCTGCAAACCTTTTAATAATTCAGCTGTGATTTTTTTTATATCTTCATCTTTTTCAGAAAGCTGAACCAATGCATTTCCAAGATAACAGCCTCTTTCGATATCGCAATTATCAGCATCGGAAAGCATTAAAAAAAACTGTCTGATAAATTCAATCTGATTGTCCGATTTTTCAATCGCATGCCCGATTTTTTGATTAAAACCTTCAGCAAACTGCTTGATAGAACGAACGTACAATTCCTGTTTTCCTCCTTTAAAAGCCAGATAAAAACTGCCTTTTCCGATTCCCATGGCATTCAGTAATTCATCTGCAGAAGCCGTGTCGTAGCCTTTATTTCTAAAGACTTCGGTCGCTTTTTGAATCGCTTCCTGCTCATTGAATATTTTGGGTCTTCCCGCCATTTCTTTATTTTGATAAGACAAAGGTATACAATTGTACCGATTAGTACAAAATAAAATTTTAAATATGTTTTATTGATTTTGTCGATGAAGTTTTTGATTGTGAGGTTGGAGCGTAATTTGTTGGTTTTTCGAAAAGGCGCAAAGTTTTTTTAATAATGTTGTTCTAAGGCGCAAGGATTTTATCGAAGATAAAATTTAATAGTGCAAAATTAATATTCTCATGGTAAATACCTTTGCTGAAAATCTTTGATTTTCTTGCGTCTTAAAAACGTTACTATCATAAAAAACTTTGCGTCTTTGCGTTTTTCCAACAAAGAATTATTTAACGGAGTTCAAAACCCTTTCAAATTCAAGATCGCGCTTGTTGAGAAAATCCTGATCTTTATAATGTACGATTTCATTAATTCGGATTCCGGTTTGTTGGGTTTGGGAATTATCAGGATAAAAAATTCCGTTTCCTGTAAATTCTAAAACATAATCTCCCGGTAGAATAACTCTCACCACATCTCCGTCTCCGCCTGAAGTTTGTTGACCAATTGTAACAGATTGCGGGAAAATTTTCTGTAAACTCATAGAATACCATTCACTTGCACTGCGGGTTTCTGGATTTACCAGAATGAAAACTTTTCCGGAGTAAGTATGCGTTGTTTTTTCTTTAATTTCAGGAAAATTTTGTATTGGTTTATCCAAATGATAGAATGTGCCTACGTTTTTTAAATTCGGAGCGTAATATTTGTGAAAATAATTTTCAACAGGGGAAAAGTATTTGTAAACATAATGAAATACAAAACCACCCCAATCAGGATATTCTCTCATGTCGAAAACAATTGCTTTTTTCTGTGCTGCATCTCCTAAAATTTTTTCCATCACATCATCTATCTTATCATCATCTATGTTGTCTATAAACTGTAAAGTTCTGTTAATATTGAAATAAGCAATATTTTTATCAACAAGATTATGATTTCTTTTGTCCATTATTTTTTTGCCGACGTATTCTGCAATTGCCTTATTTTGTGACTTATCTTTTGGATCTGCAAAGTCTATGCTTGTGATGAATTTTTTGTTCTGCTGAGATTTTACAGTCAGTTTTTTCTGTTTGTTATTGTTTGGCCAAATCAGGTTTTCCTGATATTTTGAAAGTTCATAAACGAGTTTATTCCGATTAGAAACCGAAAGTAATTTAGATTTTTCATCAATAATCTGTTTGATACTTTTTCCGTCAATTTCTGTTATTTGGTCGCCAATATTAAGATTTGCTTTAGAGCAAATCTCAGGAAAAATAATATCCGTAATCAATAAATGATCATCAACGATTTGATAATCAAAAGGTGCGTAATACAATCCGTTAAAAATATCACCTCTGAAATTAAGCTGAGTATAAAAACTGAAAGCGTGACTATCCTTAAACTTTGAAACCAACTTTGCCAATATCACTTCAAAATCTTTTCTTGAATTGACAGATAAATTTTCGTCTAAAGAGTTTTTAAAATAATCATCAAAACCTTTATCCATAATGTATTTGTGAGGAAAAAGATAATCAACAATTCCCTGAATTTTTGCTAAAGTCAGTAAACGGTATTCTGGTGGAAGATTTTCTGTTTTTGGGAAAGAATATTTTTTTTCATCGCTCACCGATTTTTCTTTTAATAATTCGAAATTGAAACGGTGATTGTAGATCGTATTCAGCAGATTTTTATTTTCAGAAGAAATTTTTCCGTTTTTCCGGAACCAGTTGAAGTTTTGATTTTTAGCTAAAATGTCTTTTGACGTATCTGTTGGAGCAGGATTCGTTAAATTTTTATTTAAATTCTGAGATAATTTAGTAATAACAGAATTAAAATTATCTTTTGAATTGATATTTTTAACTGTAACTAAAAACAAGCTATCTGCGTTTACTTTTCCGCTGGCTACATCGGGGTGATAATATTTAATAAAATTCCAAGTTTTGATGAAATCGTAATATTGATTTTTCTGAGCGAAAATTATTTGATGAAGAAAGATAATAAATATAGACGTGATTGTTTTTTTCATGATAATTAGTAATTTTTAAAGATAATATATATCAGTCAATTAAAAATATTAATTATCAATCAATGAATTTATATTTTAAATCAAGACTTCAAAACTCATGTATAAAGCCGTTTCTATGGAATCTTTATAGAGTTTTGTATTAATTCCTGTGATCGAAAAACCTACATTTTGAAAGAATTTGATAGCCGGATAATTGGTGTTTTGAGTTTCGAGTTCAACCAATCTGCATTGAAGTTCTCTTGCTTTTCGGTTGATATTTTTGATGAATAATTTTCCGATATTTTGTCCGCGAAACTTTTCATCAATTAAAATATTTTCAATAAAAAGACTGTTATTCCATTCCCTGAAATCACAGATTGCCCAACCGATTAATTCACCATTTTCAAAAGCTCCGAAGGAATTTCCCTGTTCAATAATTTCATTCAAATCATCAATATCTTCAGAAGTTGTTTCCCAGATTTTTTTATAATGTTGATTTTTTTCTCTTAGATTAAATTCAAAAGTATTCCCGATTTCTATTGTTGAAATTGCAATGACTTTGTCGGTTTCATAACCGTTTAAGCCCCAGTTGATAGTTGTATTTTCATTTATTTTTTCTAGTTTTTTGATTTCCATAAAGTATTAGGATTATTCAATTTTAATGGTTGGTAAAGCTTCTTCTTTTTCGAAGTTTTCCCAGATATATTCCATGTTTGGATAAAAGCAACCGTCTTTTTGAAGATCAATATATTCGGATGAAATCTTGTGTATATCGAATGACTGTAAACTGTTTTCTTTTAGAATATTTAAAGCTTTATTAATCTCTTTTTCAATTTTTTGGCTTGATGTCCAAGGATAATAATTGATGAAAACTTTTAAGCGATCAATTGCAAATGCATATCTTTTAATTTTTGAGGTATAAAAAGGATCATACTTTTTATTTAATTTCTTTAATTTATCTGCATCTATTTTATTAATATCGTTTTCAAAAAGCTGTGGTTTATAAAAAACATTAATTTCAATATCGCCAAAACTCAGAAATCCTTCAGCAAATTTATTCCAATTGTAAAAAACCCGTACAGTTCTGCCTTCAATTGTTTTAATTAAGCCCTCATATTTATCAATACTTTCTTTTTGAAACCCTTTTTGTCTTAATTCTGTGAAAATTTTTCTTTCAAAGATTTTAGAATGGACTTTTTTCCCTATAGAATCACTTATCCAAATTAGGATTGATACAAAAATGGTAAAAAGGAGAGAGAGAATAAGACTAAACCAAAAATTTTTACTTGATAAAAAAAACGGAATAAAAATGATAAAAAAGATGAATAAATTTGCTACAAAAGTTGGATTTCCATCGATGAAATAACTTCCGTTCTCTCGTTTTTTTATGGTTAAAAGTTTCATTAAATTAAATTGACTGTAAGTAGTATAAGAACTATAATGACTTTCAAATTTAATCAAAATTTCACACACCCAACCTTTAAAACCCTTAAATTTGTGGTCACAAAAAATTTATTCAATGCTTAGGAAAATTTCAATTGCGGCAGCAACGTTTCTGTCTGTGATTACAATCAATGCTCAGAAAAATAAGAATTCACAGGTCGAAAGACCAAAACTTGTTGTAGGTTTGGTCATTGATCAGATGAGGTGGGATTATTTGTATCGCTATTACAGTAAATATGGCAACGATGGTTTCAAAAGACTTTTAAATAAAGGATATTCTTTAAATAATGTGCATATTCCGTATGTTCCTACCGTTACGGCTTTGGGACATACTTCGATTTATACAGGTTCGGTTCCTGCCATTCACGGGATTGCAGGAAATGACTGGACCGATAAAGAAACCGGTAAAAATGTTTACTGTACAACTGACGAAAGCGTAAAACCGGTCGGAACAAGCAATGTGAAAGTAGGAAGCCATTCTCCAAAAAATCTTTGGTCGACAACAATTACCGATGAGCTGAAATTAGCAACCAATTTTCAGGGTAAAGTTATTGGGGTGTCTTTAAAAGACAGAGCTTCAATTCTTCCTGCCGGTCACACGCCAAACGGAGCTTTTTGGTTCGATGATTCTACAGGAGATTTCATTACAAGTACATGGTATATGAATGATCTTCCACAATGGGTAAAAGATTTTAACGCACAAAATCTTCCCGATCAGTTGGTCGCAAACGGTTGGAATACTTTATTACCCATCAATCAATATACCGAAAGTACACCCGATAATTCATCTTGGGAAGGACTTTTAGGAAGTTCAAAAACGCCTACTTTCCCTTATTCTAATCTTGCGACAGATTATAAAACTAAAAAAGATAACATCCGATACACCCCTTTCGGAAATACTTTAACCCTGAAATTGGCTGAAGCTTCTGTGGAAGGAGAAAAACTGGGAGCAGATAATGTAACTGATATTTTAGCCATCAATTTGGCTTCAACAGATTATGCGGGACATAAATTCGGACCCAATTCAATTGAAGTAGAAGATGTTTATCTGAGACTTGATCAGGATCTTGCGCAATTTTTTGCATATCTTGATAAAAAAGTAGGGAAGAACCAATACACCGTTTTTGTATCTGCAGATCACGGTGGAGCGCATTCAGTTGGATTTCTTCAGGAGCATAAGATTACAACAGGTTTCTTTGGAGAGGGAATGGAAAAGAATCTTAATGAAAAGCTTAAAATTAAATTTGGTGTCGATAAATTGATTAACGGTGTCGACAATTACCAAATTTATTTCGACAGAAAATTAATTGCGGATAATAATCTTGATTTGGAAAGCATTAAAAAGTTCGCGGTTCAGGAATTGGAAAATGACCCTTCAGATTTATATGCAGTTTCTACAACAGCAGTTCAGGAAGCGAGTATTCCGGAGCCTATTAAACAAAGAATTATTAACGGGATCAACAGACAGAGAAGTGGCGATATTCAATTGATTTCTCATGATTCGATGCTTCCGCCATATTCTAAAACCGGAACAACACACAGCGTCTGGAATTCTTATGACGCACACATTCCATTGATTTTTATGGGATGGGGTATTAAACATGGTGAAAGCAACAAAGCCTATCACATGACCGATATTGCGCCGACAGTTTCTGCTTTGCTGCATATTCAGTTTCCAAGCGGAAATATAGGAAATCCGATTACGGAAGTTTTAGGAAGATAAAATTTATTATATGTAAAAGACTAGGGCGCAGCAAAACTGCGCCC
>NZ_MAUH01000003.1:0-143840 GCF_001693475.1 Chryseobacterium sp. CBo1 | reverse complement strand
TTAAAGACTACTTTTGAATTAGTTAACACAAAGCAAATTACAAAATTTGCAACTATTAGGAAAGCTCAGGCTTTCCTTTTTTGCATTAAAAAGGCTGTCTCTCTTTTGAGACAGCCTCTTTTTTATTATTTCTTTAAATCTTCTTTCAGCTTTTTTGCAGCATCTTCTACTTTTTGAGCTCCGGTTGCTGCGGTATTTTTAACATCTTTACTCACATCCTGTGCTCCTTCCTTGATGTCTTTACCAACCTCATGAATATCTGCTTTAGCTTTTTCAGCAGTTGATTCAATCTTGTTTCCGGCATTATCTACTTTGGTTTTAATATCGTTTTTGGCCTGGTCAACCTTGGCTGTATCCATTCCTAAACCTGTTGTGGTTTCTGTAGTAGTGGTTGTTGTTACCGAACCGTCAGGATTTTCTACCTGTTCTGTTTTTGTAGTGGATTTTGTACATGCTACGAAAAGCGCAGATACTGAGATCGCAGCTAAGATTTGTTTTTTCATTTTGTATATTTTTTTAAGTTGAAATTGTTACTCTCTGGTTTCAGCTGACTGATTTTGTGCTTCTTTTTCTTTTTTCTCAGCGTCAGCTTTCTTTTTGTTTTCTTTTTCTAATTCTTCTTTAATCCGTTTTTCTTCTTCCTGCAATTTTAAGGCCTCTTTCAAAGAATCCTGATATTTTTGGGAAGACATTCTTATCTGCCTCGCAATATCTACTGAAGTTGCTCCCGGTGAAAAAGAATCTATTGCCGTGGTATCATAATGTGCCTTCAGTTCCTGAATATTATTTTCAGGAGCAGCTTCTCTTTTTGAGCACGAAATAATTACAACGGATAAAACAATACCGACAAAAAACAGATTTTTCATGCGACTAATTTAAAAGAAATTCAGCAATTACAGGATAGTGATCAGATAATTTTACCGAGTAATCTACTTTATAGCTTTTAGGAATGATATTTTTTGAACTGAATATATAATCTATTCTCAATGGAAATTTGAAGTCGTGAAAACTTGTAGAGCTCCCATTTCCTGCTTTTACAAAAGCATCATCTAAGTTTTTGCCTAAATTATAATACTCCCATGAATTCGGAACCGAATTGAAATCACCCGCAAGAATAACCGGATATGGCGAATTGTCGACCACTTTTCTGATTTTTCTTACCTGCTCTTCATGAGTTCTGAATGTAGGAATAAGTTTAGAAAAGATTGTTTTAATTTTATTATTCTCTTTTTTATCGGAATTTTCGTCTTCCATTCCGAGCATATTTTTATTAAGCCTGAAAGGTTCAAGATAAACATTGATTACCCTTACAATTCTACCATTAATATCTATATCGGCATAGAAAGAATTTCCCTTTGACCTGTCGTTGATTAAATCACACTGTCTTACGATTTTATGCTTTGTTTTTAAAATGACTGACGGATATTTTACCAGATCAGATCGTAATGCCTGATTGGTGTCTTTTTCCTGAACAAGAATGATGTCGGCATTCTGCTGCCTGATGTAATTTTTTACATTATCCCAGCCTGAACTTCCGTATTTTACATTATACGTTAAAACTTTTATATCCGTTTTGGATTGATTAATGCTTTCATCTTGCGGCGAAAAATTGATCCATCTTCTGATCGGATTGTAAAAAATGAAGGTGGAGAGAACAAAAACAAGGGCTATTTTTTTCTTCTTAATTACCCAGATGAGTGTAAATAAAAGATGAAGCAAAATCAGATACGGGAAACCGAGAGAAAGCAGATTGAGTTTGCTGAAATAGGTCGGTGCGATCCATGCATTGGCGAACGTGCAGATTAAAAGTAATAAAACACCCAAATGTAAGAACAGAAAAATATGCAACCGCTTCATAAGAACTCAAATATGCATTTTGGCAACAAAAATTCTGCCAATCACTGTTTTAAATACATAGAAATAAGCTTTTAATCGATTTTAAAAGTTGCGATCACCGGAAAATGATCCGAAAGTTTTTCGGAACGATCAACAGTGTAGCTTACTGGTTTGATAGATTCTGAAGTAAAAATATAATCGATTCGCAAAGGATATTTATAATCATGAAAAGTTGTTCCGCTGCCTTTTCCAACCTCATAGAAAGCATCTTTTAACCCTTTTGAAGTTTCATAATATTCGTAAGAATTGGGAACTGCATTGAAATCGCCCGCAACAATTACCGGATAAGGAGAATTGTCAATGTTTTCTCGGATAATTCTGACTTGTTCCTGATGTGCTTTAAAAGTGGGAATTAATCTTTTAACTAAATCTTTTACCTTTTTCTCGTCTTCATCACCATTTCCGTTAAGCTTTACCATGCTTTTTACAAATCCGAAAGATTCTAAATGTACATTGAAAACACGGTAGATTTTTCCTTTGATTTCCAAATCTATTTGTTCACATTGTGCAGTTATATCGGTATCTTGAAGATTTTCAAAAAGGTTTTTGCGATTGATAACTTTATATTTGGAGTAAAAAGCAATTACAGGAAGCGAATATTCCCCTTTAAGATTATTCAGGTTAAAATCAGATCCGGATTCTTGGAGAAAAACAATATCTGCATTTTGACGGTTAATGTATTTTTCAATTTTGTCAAGTCCCAGCTTGCCTCCTTTTATATTAAAGGTAACAATTTTTAGATTTGCAGTTTCTTTGCTTTCTGAAGAATAATTGATCCATCTTTTTACGGGATTTAGAAAAAACAATCCCAAAAACATAAAAATAAATGCTCTTTTTTTCCAACTGAAAATCCAGAAAAATGTAAGCAAAACGTACCCGATCGCCAAAAGCGGAAAGCCTAAAGACAATAAATTAAACCAAGGAAAAATTTTTGGTGGAATATAGGCGTTCAGCAAAACTCCTGTTAGCATAAACAGCAGTGCTAAATGCAATATAAAAACGATGATCCGGAAAATTTTCACGATAAATTAATTAAATCTATATAAATGTTTTTTCCAGATTTTGGCTAAAATAAACCCGACAATTGCTCCACCGACGTGAGCTAAATGTGCGATTCCGCCAACATTTCCTGTAACACCCAATCCTATAGAAACGATAATAACTACAGGCAATACATATTTTACTTTTACAGGAACAGGAATAAACATAATTCCGATTTTTGCTTCGGGATAAAGTGTTGCAAAAGCTGCAATAACACCAAATATAGCACCAGATGCACCAACCATTGGCACGGCAATTATATTTTTTAAACTTTCAACTAACCCTTGTTGAGCAAGTACAGCTTCTGAATTCCCTTTGAATTGAACTGAATCTCCTGCTAAATAACCATTAACATCAAATCCAAAGCCTTCCAAACTCGACTTTATCTGCTCAACTTCAATAAAGTTCCATACATTAAATAAGAAGAAAGCACCAAGTCCGCTCAAAAAGTAAAGAATTAAATATTTTTTATCACCCAAGCTCTGCTCTAGTATCGGGCCAAAGCTGAATAAAGTTAACATATTAAATAAAATATGCATAATGCTTCCATGCATAAACATATGAGTAATGATCTGCCACGAATGGAAAAATGGTGAAAACGGATAGAATCCTGCTAAATAAGCATCAACCTGATTATTATTAAGAATATTTACAACAATAAATACAATAACATTTATAATAATCAGATTTCGGGTAAGCGGCGGTATATTATTAAACATCTACTTAAAATTTATTTTTAAAATCATTAAACGGAACTTCATAAAAACATCTTTTTCCGTTAGGTAAAAATTCGGGGAAACCTAATGCAGTGAAGTCTTTAATCAATTGTTCTGCATCAGCTTTGTAAATGAAATCAAAACGGGATTTCGACTGCATTTTGTTCCATTGGTTTTGGTAGAAATGTAAAAACTCTTCTTCGGTTTTATATTCTAAAATTTCAAAAAGATTTTCCAGAAATTTCATAACCTGAGATTCTTTTAAGCCTTCCGGAACGGCATCAATTCTCAAAACATTTTCGTGAGCCACAGTCATTTCAAATCCTAATTCAGGAAGGTATTTTTTGATAGACTTATATTTCGATTTCTCAATCTCATTCATGTGATATTCCAGAGAAAATAAAAGAGACTGGCTGTTTGTGCTTTTCTTCTGTTTATTGTTATTCTCCGAAACCAACAGACGGTGCATTCTGCCCAAATCGAGCATAAGCGTTGCATCACCTTTGTTGAACAACCAGTACCCGTTGGGAAGACGCATTAAATCTTCATCAAAATCTTCATCTTCAAAAAGATTAATTTTTGAAGGTTCCGCAGAAATATTCTGATGATACATTTCTGCTAAATTCTGAATCTCTGCTTTAGAAGTAGTCTGCCTTTCTTCCAGAAAAGGATTGTAATCACGGTCTACAATAATTTCGGGCATTTTTATGCTTGCCGTATTGCTTTTGCTTGGGAAACTTTTCTGCATGATTTCGTCAAGCTGAGGATCTCTCTCAAAATCCAGACTTGGTGCGACATTATAAATTCCCAAAGAACGTTTAATGGTTGAACGAAGCAAAGCGAAAATAAGATGTTCATCTTCAAATTTCACTTCCGTTTTTTGCGGATGGATATTCACATCGATTTTTTCAGGATCTAATTCAAGAAAAAGAAAAAATGTCGGAATATATCCGGGTAAAAGCAATCCTTCAAATGCTTCCTGAACAGCTTTGTTAAAATACGGACTTTTAAAAAATCTTCCGTTGACGAAAAGAAACTGTTCGCCTCGTGTTTTTTTCGCACCTTCCGGCTTTGCAACAAAACCGTGAAGTTTACACCAAAGAATATCTTCTTTAATAGGAATCAACTGCGGATGAAGTTTTCTGCCGAAAATATCTACAATTCTCTGCATCTGAGTTCCTTTTCTCAGTTTGAAAACAGGATCGTCATCATGGAAAAGAGAAAATTCAAGATTTTCATGCGCCAAAGCAACACGCTGAAACTCATCGATCACATGACGGAATTCTATATTGTTGTTTTTCAGAAACTTCCTTCTTGCCGGAACGTTGTAGAAAAGATTTTTTACTAAAAAATTTGATCCTTCAGAAGTTTGTACCGGCTCCTGAAACTGGAAAACTCCGCCTTCTATATAAATATTGGTTCCTAAAGCGGCGTCTTTAAGTTTTGTCTTTAATTCAACCTGAGAAACAGCGGCGATAGAAGCCAAAGCTTCACCCCGGAAGCCTTTTGTGGCAATTTTAAATATATCTTCAGTTCCTCTGATTTTTGAAGTGGCATGTCTTTCAAAAGCCATTCTTGCATCGGTTTCAGACATTCCTTTTCCGTCATCAGCGACCTGAATCAGGTTTTTTCCTGCATCCCGTATAATCAGCTCTATCTTCGTAGCTCCCGCATCGATGGAGTTCTCCAAAAGTTCTTTTACAATGGATGCAGGTCGCTGCACCACTTCACCTGCTGCGATTTGGTTGGCTACATGATCGGGTAAAAGCTGAATAATATCTGACATAAAATGAGTAATGAACTTACAAAAATAGGCAAAGCAAATAAGATTTAAAACAGTAAAACAATGATTTAAAATTAAGTTATCCCTAACTTTTGCACAATCCCATTAATAAAAAGCCCCTAATTGTATAACAACCAGGAGCCCCAAACTAAGTATATACAAATTTGTGCTGTCCAAAATTCATGAATGATGTTACATCATTTTTTCTTCTAAAACGAGTTTAGATTTTTCCGGTTTCTTTTGTTTGCCCGCCACTTCTGCGCTTCCATGGATTTTATCATAGATTACAGACAAAACATTAGGTTTCTGATAGATCTTGGTGTACCTGTAGTTGGTATAAAAATGTCTCAGGTGAATTTTGTAAAAATCATATCCGATCACCACTACCAAGCAAACGCTGATTACATAAAATACACTGAATTCCAGATAATAATAAGTTAATCCTGAAAATACAGCTCCCAAAACATATGCAAACATAATACTCAACAGAAGTTTACCTCTTGCCATCAATTCAGGGTTTTTTCTGTATTTTTTGTGCGTGAACATCGATGCCAGAATTCCTAAGTCGGTTGTTGTTCCGGTAAGGTGCGTGGTTTTCACCAAGAAATTGGAGATACTTGCCGTTAAACCATTCTGCAAACCTGTTGCAAATAACATTAATCCTACAAGAACTTCAGCTTCTTCCAAGGTTTTCTGATAATAATGATGTCCGTAAAAACCAACGGCCAACAAACATAAAATTTCTAAAACCAATGGCATGGCGTGTGCAAAATACTTGCTTTTCCGGTTGAAATTGATCACGAAAAAGTTGGCAGTAAAACTTCCGAAGAAGAAAAGGAAGATCCATGCGCCTACAACAGCAACCTGTCCCCAGTTTCCTTTACTGATTTCTGCTGCAAAAACAGCGTAATGTCCCGTTACGTTTGATGTAAAAGAGAGAAATATTAATAGAGATGCTATATTTATAGTTCCTGCGGTAAAAGCAGTCAGCGTCCCCAGTCTTATGTTGTCTCCCAACGTTCTGCTGTTACTATAATTTCTTAACATTTTTTTGAATTTTAAAAAGTTTATCTTGAATTTTAATTAAACTTCCACGAATACTTCAGCAAGTCTGCCTTTTTCGGGCATAAACTTCGGTGTTCCCAATACCACTTCGTACGATTCAAGATCTTTGCTTTTTTTGATGAATGGTGCAAGATCGAATCTGCCTTTGGAATTTTTATCTTTAAGAGAGGTAGAATAATAAGCTTCTGTGATGTCTTCGGCTTTTACATAATTATTGAAAGCTCTCTGGAAACTTCCCGAGAAAATGTCGCAGACAATTTTGTCTACCAAATGCGGATATTTGTTAACGATAATTCCGTACGCGTCACAGAATTCTTTGGTTCTGATCTTGTTGAATATGGTAGATTTCGTCGTAAAAAGAAGATCTCTGATAGAATCTCCCATGTCATAGCCCGATACAAGTAAGATTCTGTACTGCGTGTCATTTTCTTCTGCGTTTTTCTCTTTTAAAACTCTTTTTAAAATGTTCAGAGACTCAAGAGAATAATCTGTTGCTATTAAAATGGTTTTGATCATATCTTTAGATTTAGTTGTGTAACATCTTTTGATACTACAAAACTATATCGGTAAGATTAGAAGATCTTTGGAACGGAATTAAAATGTCATTAAAGAGATTAAAATGAGATTAGAATTGCTTCTTAATGAATCTATGAAGGACTTTCTTCCTGCAAAATTGTACCGTAGATAGTAGGAAATCTCATCTGCACCGTCGTTCCCTGATTTTCATGAGAACTCACCAGAAGTTCGCCGTTGTGCATTCTTACAATATTTCTTGCCAGAGGAAGACCTATGCCATAACCTTCATAATTTCGGGTATTGGAAGCACGGAAAAACGGGTCGTAGATTTTATTCATTTCAGATTCCGGGATACCGATTCCGTTGTCTTTTATGATGATGTAAAGATCAGTATCTGTTGCTCCGATCGAAACTTTTACCTGTTGATGATTAGAATATTTGCAGCCGTTGTTGATGATATTCGCAACCGCCAAGTGAAGAAGCTGCTCATTTCCCTGAACTTTCAGTTTTTTCGGATTATCGGGAAGCATACTGATGTCGAGATAGATATTGTTTCTTGAATCGATTCTTCTTAGAGTTTCAATCACATCCCATAAAAGCTGGTCGACTCTTACTTTATCAATTTTCGTGATTTTTCCGTCAAAACCTGTTTGTGCAATGAGAAGAAGTGCTTTTATTTTTTTATCGAGCTTTTCGGCTTCATCAAGAATAATCTCGAGTGTTTCTTTATATTCTTCTGCAGTCCGGTTGATCGAAAGGGCAACATCGGCTTCTCCCATAATCGATGTAAGCGGAGTGCGGAGCTCATGAGAAACATTTCCGATCAAATGATTCTGGGTTTCGAAAGAGGTTTCGATTCTTGTCAACATGGTGTTGAAGGTTTCCACCAGTTCGTTCAGTTCTTTATTATCCGCTTGAGGTTCAAGTCTTAAATGGAGGTTTTCAGAACTGATTTCCTTTACTTTTCCTGTAATTTTCAGAATCGGTTTAAACAAAGTTTTAGACAAATAAAAAGAGAAAATCATACTGAAGAAGATCGAGAGGATCATACAGGTAATCAGAGTTCTCTTTAAAAATCCGAGATAATGAACAACATAATGGTTTTTTGCCGAAGCAATCGCAATGTAATCTTTGTTTTGATATTTAAAAGATTGCCCGATATAATAAAACTCAGAATCGTTGTAGTTGGCTTCACCGGTTCTGATAATATTTTTAAAAAAAGAATCGGGGATATGAACTTCGTGCGAAATTTTTTTGAAATTGGAGTCTTCCGGAACCGCAAAAACATAATCTCTTTCCATCGGAAGCTCCTCATCATTTCTGCTGTTGAGGATGTAATTTTCTGGAAGATCGAGGTGCTCTTTACCTTTTTCGATCTGTACAATCGTTGTTGTACGGATTTTCAGCAATTCATAAAAACGCTGATGCGAAAAATTTACAATAGAAAAATAGACCGATGCCCCAAAAATCAGGATAACGGTTGTGAAAACAACCATCAGAAGCACCATCGTTTTGGTCTGATTGGTAATAACTCTATTGAACATTTTCTAAGGTTTTTTTAAAACATAGCCCATTCCAATTACAGTATGAATGAGTTTGTTATCTTCCTGATTATCTATTTTTTTTCTTAAATAATTTACATAAACATCCACCACATTGGTTCCCAGCTCGTAATTCACGCCCCAGACTGCATCCAGAATTTCTGCTCGGGAAATTACTTTTTCGGGATTGTTAAGGAAATACATCAGAAGCTTGTATTCGGTGGAGGTCAACGAAACTTCTTCTCCTGCACGAATTACCTTTTTGGTATAATCGTTCACCATTAAATCTGAAAATTTAAAAACATACTCATTATCTTCTTCATTTTCATTGGTTTCGGGAGCTGTGATCGGATTGCTTCTTCTTAAAAGAGATTTTATTCTTGCAACCAGTTCGATAAATTTGAAAGGTTTTACGAGATAATCGTCGCCGCCATTTTCAAGACCCAGAACAATATTTTCTGAAGTTCCCAAGGCCGTTAAAAACAAAATGGGAACACTTTTGTTGGTTTTGCGAATTTCTTTGCAGACATCAAGTCCGTTCATTTCAGGCAGCATAATATCCAGGATAACGAGATCGAAATCATTTTCCTGTACCAAATTTACCCCGGTACGTCCGTCGAAAGCAACAGAAATTTCATATCCTTTTTCCTGCAGTCCTTTTTTAATAAAAGAAACAACGCTGGTTTCATCCTCAATCAGAACAATTTTTTTCATAAAACGTAGTGAACTTCACAAAAATAGGAAAAAGATCGGAAACAGAAGATGTGTATCCCAAAAGCAAAAAAGACGAATACAAGATTCGCCCTTTCGTTATATGTGGAGTGTTTTTAGTTTTTATTTGAAATGGCTTTCAGAATAATAGGTTCGATATTAGAAGGAAGATCTGCAGATTTGATCTGATAACTTTTAATTTTCATTTCTTTAAACCAGTTTTCCCAGTATTCTTTGATAACGTCGGCTTCAAATGGATTTCCTTTTGCCGGGTTTATGCCTAAAACGATGACTTCAAGATTCTCGAGATCGTCATTAGCTTTCACAAAACCTAAATTTTTATCCTGAATTTTAGCTTTAAAATCTGATGAGCTCAATTTTAGTGACTTTACGAGTTCAGGAGTGAGGTAAGATGTTTTTTGACCTTCTGAAAATTTAGAATCCTTATGATAAATATATCCGTCGGTTAAAATAAAAAGTACATTTCTATGATCATCTTTTATACAATAGTCTTTCACTTTATTTTTAAAAAACTCCCAAATATCAGAACCCACATATTTTTTATCTTTTATAGCAGACTGATAAATCTGTAAAGGCAAATCTGAGTATTTTTTCTCAATCAGACTGATGTTTTCTTTTGTCGTATTCTTGTCAAACGAAACTTTTAGTTCTTTGGTAAGTTCGTTCATTTTGGGATCTGATGGTTCGGGGTTAAAGAAAACCTGCATCTGATCGTTCAGCTGAATAACCTTTTTACTTTTAATATGATCTAAAAACCCTTTTTCAATGGCTTTGATATATTCTGTATCTCTTTGAAAATATTCCATGGTGGGATTCGGATTTTTCTCAGGATCAATTCGGTCTGAAAGATCGATCAGAATACTTATGTTCAGGTTTTTTGCTGAATTATTAGTAGGAACAGAATTTTCTGCTTTGGGTTTTTCCGGGTTTCCACACTGTATAAAGAATGTGAAAATTAGCAATAGATAAAATATTTTTTTCATAATAAGATTTTATAAAACAGACATATAAACAGAGTTCTGACTATCGGAATTGGCTCCCACTTTATTCAGGTTGTAATTGTATTGTTTCTTGCACTCTTCGATCATATCCTGCTTTACAGAATGTGAAACGGCGAGTTTTTCACTGATGAACGTAATCCAACCCTGCATATATTCTGAAGCGTAAAGTTTGTAATCTTTAGTCGGAATAATCACTCCGTCAATAATATTCTGAAGTTCTTCGATTCTTCCTTTTGCTTTGGCAATAAGTTCTTTTATGCTTCCGATAGCGTTTCTTACTTCTTCTTTTTGCTTTTCGAAATCCAGAATTCTTTCCTGATGAACAAGAATGTCCTTCTGTCTTCTCACCTGTTCGTTTTTAATTTTATCTTTTTCTTTATGTTCTTTCATCACAAAATCAAATACAAGCCCCCAAATAATATAGACAATAAATCCGGCGAAAATAATTCCCCAAAACTGATTTTTTGTAAATGCAACAGAAAGATCGAAAGGAGGTGAGTTGAAAGTTTTGTTTAATTCATAAAGTTTAGATTCTATTTCGTAAGCTAAAATGGCGTCAAAAACAAAGGTGATGATGAAAAGTAAGGCAACTTTAGCATAATTGACAAAATTCTTGTTCTCTCCAAACATATGAATCAAATATCCCAAACCTAAAAACACAAAAGGAATTAATGTAACGAAAGCTCCTTCTAATGGTCCTTCGCTCCATGCTTTATTGAACGCTTGTGCATCTAAAACACTTTGGATAATATTTCCGTTCGCATCAAAACTTTTGAAGAAAGCCGAATAGGAAGTAGAAATATAGAAGGTAAAAAGGTATAAGCTGATCGGCAGGAGAAGAAACAATCCGATCCAGAATTTCGTTGAAGCTCCTTTTGTTGCCTTTACATTATAGGCTTCTGGATTTCTTGGCAGATCATTAATTTCAAATTTCAGATTTTCGATTTTGTCCTGTACTGATTTAATATCTTCACCGATAATATTGAGCTGATCTTCTTTGTTATCTAAAGAAACAGTTAAACCTTTGATTTCTGTTTCCTTATTCTTCTGTTCGTTTAAATAAGGTTCTTTCAGTTTATTTTGCTTATCAACAAGCTCTTTTTCTTCGTTCTGGAATTTAGAATAAATGGCATCGAGGCAAATAGAAAGCGCAGTATGGTTTCCGCTGTTTCTTGAGCTGTCCCGATAGCCGGATTCGTGATAGGTACGCTTTCTGTTTTCTTCATTCGATTCTCCGTTCAAAACTTCATTTTTTGGAAGCTGAGGTTGACTTTCATCATTCGGAACGGGTTTTAATCTGAATAAATTTTTAATATTGGAAGTTACGGCATTCATATGTTTAATTATTTAGGTCATTAAGAATATCCTTTTTTGTTTTTCCCTGCTTTACGGCTTCGATGAAATAATCGACAATTTCTTTCACGTTTTCCTCCAAAAATCCGAACATGGCAACATATTTTTCTAATGCTGAATATTCATTTGGAGTGACGATTCCGTCTGCCCATATCATTACCGTAAGATCATAGAGATATTCTACTTTTTCTTCAATGCTTTCAGGAATTAAAGATTTGGAATTGATGGGATTTAAAAGAATTTCATCTAAATTTTTTGCTGAAATTCCCCTTTCTTCTGCAGATTTGTACAACATTTTCAATTCGAGCGGACTAAAATCGTCGTCACAAATTGCCATTTGATACAATCTTAAAAAATGAGCTTTAAGATTTTCTGATATTTGTATTGTTTCCATAGTTTTTATTTAATTATTCTGTCTCGTGTTCGTTTTGTTTTTTCGGGCTGTACATCAATTGTTTCCGGTTCTTTTTGTTTTTTGTTTTTCTGAATTAAGCTGTAGAAATAATAGAGTAGTAAAAGCCCGACCAAACAATCAATGAAAATCCAATAAGGTTTCAAATAAAAATAAATCGGGAAAATCGGATTGAAAAGAATGAAAACCAAAACAAAAGTGATGAACCAAAATCTTCTGGTTTTAAATTCATTCACAATAATTATTAATGACATGAATGAAACGATAATCCGAAGAAATGTATAATAGCCAATCGGTAAATCGACAATGCCGATGAAACAGCATAATGCAGCGATAATGATGAGGTATTTCATGGTATAGTTTTTAGTCGGGCTTATGAAATTTAATTACAGCTTGAACAGTACGATCTGTCTACATATTCTCTGCTGTTTCCAGCCATATAATAACAACCACCTCTTTTTCCAATGTATAAAGTATGACCGTTATAAGTACATCCTTTGTTTCTGGATGCAGTAGTAGATCTTTTCTTTTTACTTTTTTTACTTTTCTTTTTAGGCTTTGTTGTTGAAAGTTCTGTTTTAGCTGCTGCTGAATTTTCTTTTGCCAAAAAGTTTGCAGGTAATAATAGGCCTAATCCTAAAAGGATTGTAAATAGTAGTTTTTTCATGGTTTTAATGTTTAATTATTTATATGAATACTTCATTCATAGATTTTTCGTTCATCGCTTGTATTTTTAATGAATCATAGGAATCTCTGTATTGCCTGATAGAACTTAATAATCCAAGTGACATTATTTCTGCTTCGTTAAGGTTTAATCGCAAGAAATAGCTTTTGTTTTGAACAATAAATTCTATACTTCCTCCACGTATATCATGAGAGATCAATTTTAAAAAAGGAATCTGAAAACTTTTTCCTCCAGCATTAAAGACAATCCTTAAATTTGTAAGAAATAGAGTCCCTGGATGTATCTGTGTTACGTTTTCCTTTATTGGGCGAGATCTTCCGCCACCAACTCTTGCATTTACCCCTTTCATAACTCTAAAAGAAACACCGGTACTTGTAGTGGAGTAACCCCTGTGAACGATCTTGTTCTCAACTAAATTAGCATGAATGTTTAAGTAACATTGCTCGCCTTTGCTTAAATTTATAGGAGGATTATATACAACAGGAAAAATACCATGATCTAAATTCCATAATAATTTGGCATGTTGTAAGTTTTTAATCTTTCGCTCGGAAATGAAATTTTTAATATTTTGATTATCAATTTTCAGATTTCTTGTTATCTGTTTAAGTTCAGTTTCCTTAACAGGAGAAAGACGATTGTCAGATATTTTTTCTTCAAGAATTTTATTAAATATTGAAAAAGCAATTTTATTTTTGATTATTTCAGTTTGGTCTAATGGGAATTGAAGAAAAGTTGAGATGTATGTAATTTGTTGATTTTCAGAATCGGTTAATGTTTGGTCAGCATAACACTTATCAATCAAACCCTTAACAGTTCTTTCTGAAATTCTATTTTTTTCAAGAAAGATCTGTTGATCCGATAAATTGAAATATATTTTAATATCATTCAGTTTAGATATTTCATTATCATTGAGAATAAAATCTGAAATTGATGTACATAGAGTATTATAGTATATTTTTCTTCCAAGTTTTATTTTTTGCTTATCGCTGATTGTTTTTTTGTGATTTTGTATATTTTGCTGATAGATTGGCAGAATATTATCGAGATCGGAATAGTTAATTGTTTGCAAAATTTTATTGGTTCCATCAAAATCGATTTTTATTATTTTCTGAAAAATAAAATCACCTGTTAACGGAATTAAAAATGTTGTTAATACAATCATTACTATTGATGCTGTAAAACTCTGTTCTATTAATAGTCCTAATGAAATAAAAAGAAAAAGAACACCGAAAATCCATCGTAAAATTTTAATAATAAGTAAAAAATTTTTCATGGCTAATAATTTTAAGAATAGTTTTCTAATGTTTTAAGAAGTTCCTTTTTGTAATTATAAATCTCATCCAGATCATTTAATAACACCTTTTCTCCTGCATCTTTTCCGTTGTGGAAAGTTTCAAGATATTTATTGGCTGTATTAAAATGCAGTCTGCAAAGAGGCTTTCTGTTGTTGTCATCCAGTAAAATCCCAAAATAGGATAGGGTGTCTCTATAAGCAATTCTTGAAGAAGGAACTTTTTCTCTCAGAATCGCCTTTACAATTTGATAACCTTCCAGCTCTTCTTCAGTAGTTACAATTTTAGAATCATTATTCTCGTCTATGGAAGCGGAGTTTGTTATTTTTTCTTCCTGCTTTTCAATCTGTTCATTGATGCTGAGAGCAGATTTTAATCTAAAACTGATAGACTCGTTTATTGAAGTTGTTAAAGCTTTCTTCGTATATTCTTTAAAAGCAATCATTCTGTTGGCTGTTAAAGGCTTTTCAAAAAAACGCCCTACCAAAAGGCGAACAATCTCATCAGAAGGATTTTCTATTTCTTTTTCAAATTCTTTTCTGATGGCTTTAATGTATTTCAGAGCTTCGGCAGAATCTAAAATACTTTCGAGATTGTATCCTTTTTTTGTAAAGCTTTCGAGAATTTTTATGGAGCTATCTTTAATGTCCTCAATATTGATGGTGAAGAATGGCTTTTCATCCATAATATTGGGCTTTTCCAAATCAGTATAAAAATTATATACGATTCCGTTGGTAAGTACGCCAAATCTTGATTTAGAAACATGATAATATCGATGAAGCTGAGAATTATGAGCATCTGCACTTTCTTTCCAGTGTTTACATTCGATAATAAGAATAGGCTCATCATCTTTTCGGATAACATAATCTATTTTTTCACCTTTCTTTGTACCGATGTCACAAATGTGTTCCGGGATTACTTCAGTAGGGTTAAAAATATCATATCCCAAAATCTGAATAAAAGGCATAACAAAAGCATTCTTTGTAGCTTCTTCTGTCCCGATCTGATCTTTTAAGCCTACCACTTTTTGGTGGAGTTGCTCCAGTTTAATCTTTAAATCCATAGTTTCTAAATTTTATATGGTTTCGTCAATTATTTCTGCTTCAGGAGCATTGCTTTTTACAGATTCAATCCCGTTATCTCTTGCCGTAGAGGTTGTGTACATTTCGCTTGTTCCGATAATTTCGCCATTACCAGCTTTTAAATTGAAATAATATTGACTATTTGATGATGTCATCCTTTCATAACGACTATCAAAAGGCGAATTTGTCTTAACAGATTCAATTCCGTTTTTACATCCTGACTTTGTGGCGTAACCTTGGCTTGTAAGAATTACTTGTCCATTACCTGCTTTCAGGTTGAACTGATATTCATTATTTTTTCTTTTGGTAATAATAAATTTTCCCATGATTAATTTTGTTTAACTCTCCAAAAATATAACCCTTTGACATGCAATCATTACGGAAAACCGTAAAAACAAAAAACCTTTCAAAATTTTGAAAGGTTGTGTAATTAATAGGAGTATAGAATTTAGATAATTCCGAGATCTTTGCAGATAACGACCAGCTCAATGTTATTTTTGGCATTAAAAATTTCGCGAAGCTCATTCAGCCTTTTTTCGATGGAACTTTTGCTGTTGGGAGTGATATTATTCTGTTTAAAATGATCTTCAATTTCGCTTTGCGTAAAACCTTTTGCCAGTAGAGTTAATAGTAATTCGTCGTTTTCGGTAATTTCAAGCGGAGCATTTCTGATGGAGTTTAAAATTTCCTGTGGAATGACTTTTTCACCCTTAAAAATTTTTTTTATGGTATTTCTCAACTCTTTTCCATCATGTCTCCCTTTACTTACAAAACCGTCAATGGATAAAATTTTAAAAAGGTCATCGATGACTTTCGGCTTGTTTTCTATTGAGAAAGCGATGATCTTAAGCTTGGGATCAATGTTTTTCACCTCTCGAATCAACTCCTGACCCGACTTTAAATTTTGTTGGAAATGATCCTTGTCAAAGGACAGATCTGTAATGAGCAAATCGTAAGGTTCCTTTTCTGCTTCTGCGGTTTTTATTCTTTTTAAAGCATCGTCACAGTAACTCACAAAGTCAAAATGATCGATCTGAAGTTCTGTAAGCGCGTTTACAACACCCAGATTTCTCACCTCATGATCTTCGGCAATAAGAATTTTTTTAAACATATTTTGAATGTATTGGAATAGTTATTTTAATAATTAGACCTCCGTTAGGATTTTCTTCAAAAATAATGTCTCCTCCGATTGTATCAATACGGTTTTCCGTATTCCGTATCCCGGAACCTCTTTGAGTAGCTAAATTTTTAATTCCTTTTCCGTTATCGGTATAAGTGATATAAAGGATGTTGTCATCTTTTTCAAATTTTAAAACAACCATTTTGGCTTCACTGTGCTTTTTCATATTTACCAAAAATTCTCTTACCACATAAAACAGTTCAGACTGTGTATTTTGAGGGATATTTTCCCATATGTTTTCTGCATATTTTGTAAGGATAACTTTTTGCTCAGCTGTTGAATAGGAATTAATCATTTTGCCGAATCGCTCATGGAAATCAATCTCGGTTGATTTATCATGAGAAATGTCTCTTGATTCTTCATACATTTTTTCCATATCATTTAATATTTTCACTTTATTGATGTCAGGATTGTTATCAATATCGATCATCAGATGATAAAGTCCGTTGGCTACAACATCGTGAACTTTTTTGGAGTATTTGAGTTCGGTATTTTTTACTTCGAGTTGTTTTTCCTGTTGCAATCTTTTTTTTCTTTTTTTGTAATAGAATACCCCGCCGATTAATGTTAATACTAATGCCGCTATCCCAACATTTTTCTGTAAACCTTCAAAATCTTTTTCGGCATTGTCTGCTTTAAGTTTTTCTACATCAAATCTTATAAGTGCAAATTGATTTCTTGCTTTGTTCCTATTTATTTGAAGGTCACTATTAATAGATGTATATCTCCGAAAATTAGATAAATAGTTTTGTGGCTCTAATTCAATAATCTTCTTTAAAGCAATTAACTGATCATTTGGAATTTTAATTCTATCAGCTATTTCCAACATTTTCTTAGCATAAAATAAAGCACTGTCCCTATTTTTTTTGTTAAAATATTCAGAAAATGTTTCATAGCTTGAGTTTAAACCTTCCAGATCATTTTTATGAATTCGAATTTTTAAGCTCTCATGTAATTGAGGAAGGGGATTATATGTTTTATTATCAAGATATTTTGCTTTTGCAAGATTATTTAAAGCCTTTGCCTGATTGATACTATTTTTACTTAAAATGGCTTTCTGCAAAAATTTTTCTGCCAATCTAAATTTTTTCTGCGTTATTAATACATCTGCAATATTATTGTAACATAAATATCTTGATTCATCATTGTCGACATATTCTAAAGTTTTAGAATAAAATTCAAAGGATTTCTCGGGATTTTTCAAAAAATTGAAAGATATTGCAATATTGTTATAGTTAGTAGCTAATGTACTTCTCGTTGTGCTGTCTTTTACCTTTCTAAGATATTTATTTGCTTCTAACGATGACTCTATTCCTCCTAAATAATCTCCACTTTTCGTCTGTAATAATGCCATATTAACTAAAGACTTTCCTGTTTCTAAAGAATCTCTGTTTTTTATGTAATAATTTTTAGCAATATTATAATAATAAAAAGCAGAGTCAGTTTTATTTAATTCTCTGAATTTTTTAGCTTTTTGATAATTGAGTTCTCCGGCTTCAGAAATTGTTTTGTTTTTATTACAAGAGATAAAAAATATAATAATAAGGATTGCAGCAAAAAAGGATTTCATGATAATTAGTTTAATGCAAAATAACAAAAAAGGACAGAATATCAAATCTGCCCTTGCTTTACTTTGTTACTAATTTAACTTATGGTCTTGGAGGTGGAGGTAGTTGTCCTGAATTTCCTGTTACAGGTTCGCCATCTTCTCCTGTTCCCGTTCCCGGATCAAAGCCTGTTCCGCTTCCATTTTGGGTTGTTACAGTATTTCCGTTATTATCACAATTTGTTGTATTTGCATTATTATTTCCGAATGCTAAACCTAGTAGCATTAATAGTAATTGGATCATTGTTCAAAAAATTTATTGTTAAAGCATTCGTGTTCTTCCCTGCGAAACAGATCGCAAGCAGTGTTACACGATTAAAAAAATTGAAGCGCTTCTAAATTTTTTGGGAAGTGAACCATCAAAAACGGAAGAGAAACATCTGCTTCCCAACCCGGAGTTTTCTTCCGCTTTATCAGGTGATTTTAGAAATCAGTTTTTAGTAATTGTTTTTTTGTTTCTGATTTCTTTTACAAATATCTGTTAGAAATAACCGAATCTACGGACAGCCGATAGACAGGAAAATGGATTGTAAATGCTTGATTTTTATGGAAAACCGTAATTTAGTTGACAGGATTTTGTCTAACTTGGACAACAATAACTAATAACCTAAATTATAATGTACAGTAAGAAGAAACTTTTAGTGGAAAC
Source organism: Chryseobacterium sp. CBo1 (assembly GCF_001693475.1). Taxonomy (NCBI): domain Bacteria; kingdom Pseudomonadati; phylum Bacteroidota; class Flavobacteriia; order Flavobacteriales; family Weeksellaceae; genus Chryseobacterium; species Chryseobacterium sp. CBo1. The sequence continues at coordinate 125,290 of NZ_MAUH01000003.1, read as the reverse complement.
GGTCTTTGAAACTGCAAAAAAGGAGCTTCCACGAGCAAGTATAAATTCCCTCTCAAACTATTTAAGTAGCCTTTTTGATGAGAGGTATGATTTTTCTAGAGACGAGAGATCGTTTACGAGGTATTATAAAAGCTTAATACAAGACGGAGAAGACTATAATATAGATGATATCACATTACTTTATTTAAGTAAATATATTGGTTACAAGGATTTTGAGGATTTTTGTAGTAAAATAAATATTGAAGGTGGAGATGGTTCAACAACTTTTAAATTAGGCTTTAGTGATATATTATCTGAACAAACCCCTCAAGTTAGTATTACCGTTAATCCAACATTCAAAATGCCCGAATTCATGAAGAAAAACGGAATGGGATTTATGGAAATTGCTCTTTTGGTAAGTCTTACGACCGGGAGTATTGCTTTTTCAAAGAAACCGAATACACAAGCTCAGGGTTTTGCGGGAATTTTACAACCTGGACCGAAATGTATGTATTGGGATAAAAGTGAATACAAGCCTGCAGATTGTGATGATAAAAACCCAGTCTATAGTGAAAGAGTTCCTTTTGACTACGAAAAGTTTACTTACTTTAAAAGAATTGAAAGAAAAGATACCTTAACGGCTGAAAATGCTTTCGGAAAGGTTTGGTATTCAAAATATAATGGGGAAGTAGAGTTCTTTACGGATGATGGTACTGATCCGAATAACGGAAGAGAATTAAGAAAAGCTACCGAATATATCATCGAAAAATATGGCGGAGTTGCAGAAGAGGAATAAAAAAAGCGAAGAAAAATCTCCGCTTCTATTTTTACTGTGAATCTGTTTCCAGCATTCCTAATTCTCCGAAATGTTTTTTAAACTTTTGAATTTTTGGTCCTACAACAGCACTGCAATACGGCTGCGTGGGATTTTCGTTATAATAACCTTGATGATATTGTTCAGCCGGCCAGAATTTTTCGAACTGCGTTAATTCCGTTACGTATTCGCCGCTCCATCTGCCGGATTCTTTAGATTTTTGAATAGCTTCTTCCGCTTTTGCTTTTTCCGCTTGATCTTTATAATAAATTACAGAGCGATATTGGGTTCCAATGTCATTTCCCTGTCTGTTTAATTGGGTAGGATCGTGTAGAAAGAAAAATACATCCATCAGTTGTTCATATGAAATAATTGAAGAATCATAAGTAATTTGTACAACTTCTGCATGACCCGTTTCTCCGGTGCACACTTCTTCATATGTAGGATTATCTTTATGACCTCCGGAATAACCTGAAATGGCGGATTCTACCCCTTTCAACATATTAAAACAGCTTTCCACACACCAAAAGCATCCGCCACCAAAAGTGATCTGCTGTACATTATTTTTATCCATTTTTTAAATTGATTTTTTGTTTAAATAGTTTTCCCTTTATAGCCATTGAAGGTCATGAAAAAACTTATCAAAAATAAGAAAAAATGCATCAAATTTGTCTTAAATAAAACATCTAAACACAAATTGCACTAATAGATTTCACAAATAATCACGAAATAAATTAATCTAAATGGTTTTGAAAAATCAAAATAAAAAAGCATCCTTAAATTAAAAGAATGCTCAATATTTTAGTAAAAACGTTCGATTATTTTTCCCAAACCAAAGCACTTGCGCCAAGAATTGCTGCATCCGCTTCATCCAGTTCGCTGAAAACCAATCGTACTTTATTTCTGAAAATAGGAAGAAGATTTCTTTCCATGTGAAGTTTTGCAGGTTTCAAAATAAAATCTCCGGCTTTGATTACTCCTCCGAATAATAAAATAGCTTCAGGAGACGAGAACATCACAAAGTTTGCCAATGCCTCCCCTAATTTCTGACCGGTATATCGGAATACTTCAATCGCTACAGGATCTTCTTTTAAGGCACATTCATGAACGGTTTTAGAATTAATGGCATCTTCAGGAAACTGATTAAGCATAGAATCCGGAAATTCAGCTCTCATTTTTTTTGCCGTAATGGCAATTCCTGTCGCAGAAGCATAAGCTTCAAGGCTTCCTTCTGAGCCTGTGCTCCAATGTTTTCTTCCACCTGGTTTTACAATGGTATGACCCAATTCTCCGGCAAAACCATCATGCCCGTAAATTAAATGACCTCCGGAAACAATTCCGCTTCCAACACCAGTTCCTAAGGTAATCATGATGAAATCTTTCATGCCTCTTGCTGCACCGTACATCATTTCGCCCAAAGCAGCGGCATTTGCATCATTCGTCATTTTGCAAGGACTTTCAAATTTTGCTTTCATTAAGTCAGCAAAGTTGATCACCCCTTTCCATGGAAGGTTGGGAGCCAGCTCAATCGTTCCTCTGTAGTAATTTGCGTTAGGTGCTCCTACACCGATACCTTCAATTCCTCCTTCAGAATACTTATCGATCATAGGCTGTATCTGCTGATAAAGTGCATCAACAAATGCTTCAGGTGTGCTGTATTGGTCTGTTGGTAATGAACCTTTGGTTAAAATTTCTCCTCTGTGATTCACGAGACCAAACTTCGTATTGGTTCCACCGATATCGATACCTAATGCAACCTGTTTTGACAAATCTACTACTGACATTTTCTTATTGTATAATTTCGAGGCAATAAATTTATAAAAAAGATTGTATTAATAATCAGCAAACCCGATTTATTTGAAAAATCAGATTGTTTTTTTGGTCTTTTTTCTTCTTCCCCACCAGATTAAAAAGCCGGTAACAGGAAGCGAAGCACAGATTAAACTGACTATAAAAGCAATAATTTTTGTAGGCAATCCTAAAATTGATCCTACGTGAATGTCGTAATTGGCTCCTACCGTTTTTTCACCAAAGTTTTTATCTTTCATATCGTGAGTATGCAAAAGCTCACCCGAGTTTTCATCAAAAATAAGACTGCTGCTTTTGTGATAAGAATAAGATAAATGCTTTACATACACTTCGAAATTGGGATGCTCGTGATCATCCATATGCGGATGTCCCAAATCGACAGAAAACCCATGAGAATCCGGATATTTTGCCTGAACAGTTGCAATTACTTTATCTAAAGTAGAGCCTGTTCTCATTTCTATCGGAGCTTTTGTTGTAATGTGTGAAAAATCAGGATATGCCGTGCTTCCACCTGAAAAGACGAAATAAATCATCGCCTGAACGACAAAAAAGGCATAAAAAAGCCCTGTAATTGAGAATATTAAAGCAAATATGGATGCGTAAAACCCTAAGACGTTGTGAAGGTCATAGTTCTTTCTTTTCCAGCTTTTTACATTCTCCCATTTGAAAGAGAAACGTTGCTTTCTGGCTGCTTTATTTTTCGGCCACCAAAGAATAATACCGGAAATCAGCATGATGATAAAGATGATTACGGGGATTCCCACCACATATTTACCCCAATCCTGCTTTAGCAAAAAGCTCCAGTGAATAGATTTTACAATATTGAAAAAGCCGTTTTTCTCGTCATAAACTTTCAGAACTTTTCCGTTGTAAGGATTTACGTAAGCGAGTTTATAAATAGGAAATTCATCGAAATAATTCCAGGTTTCTGTATTGTGTTCGTACCAGTAAAACTGATAAGACATCTTTTTATCAATAGGTACATTCACCCAATGGATTTTGAACTTTTCTTTCACCTGCTCATCTACCATTTTTTCTAATGTACGAATAGGAAGTACCTGCTTCTGCGTAATATTCTGCTCGTTATGATAGATTACTTCTTTTCTGGTGAAATTCTCTACTTCGTCTTTAAATACAAACAGCGTTCCCGTAATAGAAACAATAAAAATAATCAGACCGACCGATAATCCTAACCATAAATGCAGCTTTCCTGTCCATTTTTTAAAAGGGCTGATTTTCTTTTTATGATGATGCTTTTTCTTCATTCTTTTCTAAACTTCGGCAAAGATAGTATTTTAAAATTTATTTAGAATACTTATAAATTGTGTTGGTCTTTGAATTTGAAATTTTTCTTCAATCGCAATGGACAAAGACTTATTTTAAATGTTTGAGTTTGATTTTAAGATAAACAAAGACGTTTCACTTAAATCCGAAATACAATTGTATAATGGTTGTTAAATGAAATTTCTATTTGCCTGCGTACAGTTTGTCATCCTGAAAGGATCTAAGCACAGTATTAAAATGTAATTTGCTAAGATTCGTACCTAGATTCTTTCAGAATGACAAACTTTGAATATTTTAAATGTTTAAAACTTTGATTAAAACTTATATTCAACCATAAAAGTTCCTCTCATTCCCAAAGAATTGGTAAAATCTGCGTCTCTTGCAGCCCACCATGCAATAGCAGGCTGATACATTTTGTTGAAAACATTTTCAATACCTAAAGACACCTTCCAGTTGTTGTTGACTTCGTAACTTGATTTAAAGTTGAAAACAGTGTATTCCGGAACTTCACCTTCACCATAAACATACAATCCTGTTTTAACATTCGGATCGAATCTGTCTTGTCCAAAGTTATGAAGCATATCTAACCCAACAGATAATTTTTCAATTGGTTTTACCTGTGCATATGCCAAAACTTTTGGTGCAGAAATTCTGCTGTTGTTGATTTTTGTTGAATAATCGCCATCATCTTTTGGTGAAGTAATTCCTTCTATCCAGCTGTAGCTTCCTCCGAAATTGATCCATTTTGTAGGGTTAAAATGTAGAAAACCTTCCACACCATACACGACTTCAGGAGCTCTCTGGATCGTCAAGGCTCTGTCCGGACTCTGGATAAAAGTAGCTCCCAATTTTGAAGTGCTTACGTAAGAAGTTACTTCATAATTGATCCATTTTGCAATCTGTCCTGTTGCTCCCAATTCATAATTGTTGACAATAATTGGTTTTGTTTCAAGATTTGTAATGGTATCTGAAGTGGAAGTTCTCAGAATTCTTCCCAGCTCGTTGATCGAATATGCCTGTGAAAAGCTTCCGAAAAGGTTAATGGTCGGGTTGATATTATAACGAACACCAATGTTTCCTACCAATGCATTATATTCAAGGTCTCCACCTTTTACAAAGATACTTTGGGTAAATGTTCCGTCATTTTTAATGCTTGAAAGGGTGTTGAAATCACCGACATTTACTTTCATGTTTTCGTACCGAAGACCCCCTTTGATGGTAATTTTCTTTAATAAATCGATTTTAACCAACATAAAAGGAGCAATATTCGTCATATCCATATCGGGAGTCCAGTAACGGCCGTCTTCCAGTTTCTGAACCGTCTCATCATTTAAAACATCGACCCCATAAATAATTTCTGCCTGAGAATTTTTAGCGCTCCAAAGCTGAGTGTCAAAGTTGGCTCTGGCTCCGTATTTTTTAGAAATCACATTAGATTGTCCTCCTCCAAAGAATGTATCGCTATAGCCGTAAACTGTTCTGAAATCCTGCATGTAAAGGTTTACATTTAATGAAGTTCCTTTCCAGATGTTTTTATTGTCGTAGCTTACTTTAATATTATGGTTTCGTGGAGTTCCTTGTGGTGTGGTTTCAAGATTTTTTCCTTCACCTTCACCTATTGTCGGAGAGATACCGTATTTACCTGTTCTTAAACCTAAATTAAGATCAGATCTTGAAGCATAACCAATGTAAGAGGCTTCAATTCGTTGGTTTTCATTAAAATTATAACCTAACTTCAACATTCCGTTGTAGTTATCCATTTTTGCCGGACTGTATGTCGGACTTAAATAAACACCATCCGCATCTTTCATATAACCAGTTCTTTCGTAGGCTAATGAAGCAACGTAGTCAAACTTTTTGGTAATTTGCCCTGAAAACAACTGGCTTGCTCTGAAGCCTAATGTTTCGCCATACGGCTGACCTGTAATTCCAACCTGCGAAATTCCTGAAATTTTCTTGTCAGAATTGCTTTTTCGGGTAATGTAATTAATGATCCCTCCATCTGCGCCATTTCCATAAATAGATGAAGCTCCTTTAATAACCTCGATTCTTTCAATAACTGAAGGGTCGATTGATCTTAAATCTCTGGCTCCGTTTCGCAATGGTGTTGATTGCGGAATGCCATCAATTAAAACCAAAACCTGACGTCCTCTTAATGTTTGTCCGGTATTGGACGTCTGTCCTGAACTTGTCGCCAAACTCGGAACGGTATATTGTAAAATGCTTGTAATATCTGAATTCACCGTTAATTGCGACTGAACCTGTTTTTCACCAACAATCGTCACAGAGCTCGGAATTTCTTTTATGCTTTCTTTTTTTCTGGAAGCCGTAAGTACAACTTCGTCTACATTTTTTATTTTTAAACTGTCTTTTTCCTGTGCAAAAGCAGTAACGGTTGCGAGACAAGCTACTGATAGAAGAACCTTTTTCATTATATTTTCTTTCCTTGTTTTTTCTTTTTTCCCCACCACACTAAAAATCCGGTAACCGGCAGTGAGGTACAGATCAATCCTGCGATAAACCAGATGATTTTCCCGACCAACCCGAAATAAGAACCGGTATGAACATCATAATTGGCATTGGCATATTTTTCTGCGTTATTGAGTTGCTGATGAGGTTTGTTTGATAAAAGTTTACCCGAATATTTGTCGAAAACAATCTGGTTTCTGATGGCAAATTTTCCGTCTTCACCATAGACTGTGACAGGAATGTTTTTTAGTTCTTTCCCTTTTTTATTTTTACCGTTGAGTGGAATTCTGAAGCTTGAAGACTCAGGGTATAAATTTTTTGTTTCCTGAGCTGAAAGGTCAAAAACAGAATTGTTTTTTGCTAAAAGTGAATCAGGTGATTTGATTTCTTTTTCTTTCGGAAGTTCAGAAGATCCGGATAATGTAAGATTGAATGTATTTTTCACCCACGGATAAGCGAAGTATATTCCTGATAAACTTAATAATAAAGCAATAAAAGATGCGTAAAATCCTAAAATATTGTGGAGATCATAGTTTTTACGTTTCCAGGTTTTTACATTTTCCCATTTAAACCAAAAACGACCTTTTGCTGCACTCTTATTTTTGGGACACCAAAGAATAATGCCGGTAATAAGCATCATTATAAACAAAACAACAGGAATCCCTACCACATATTTTCCCCAATCAGCTTTTAATAATAAGCTCCAGTGTATTGATTTTAAAATAGGGAAGAGATCGTATTTTTCGTTATAAATTCCTAAAATTTGCCCATTATATTGATTGACATAGACCAGCTTGTTGATCTTTACTTCATCAAAATAATTCCAACCCTTTTTATCTTTTTCGTAATACAGAAATTCGTATGATTTATTTTTGTCTAAAGGAATCTCAACTGAACTGATCGGAAACTTTTCATTGATTTCCAGCGAAACTTTTTCCTTTAAAATTTCAATTGAAAGAGGATTTTGTGTAATTGTTTGAGCTTTTACATAAATCACATCCTTTCTCAGCTGATCCTGAATTTCATCCTTAAAAACATACATCGTCCCCGTCAAAGAAACAACAAATACAATAAGCCCAACCGACAAACCAAACCACAAATGCAGCTTGGCAGACCATTTTTTTGTAAAAGAAGGTTTCTTTTTGTGGTGATGTTTTTTTCGCATGAGAAAAAAGTTAACCTTTTGAGGGGTTAACTTTTATTTATGTTAAAATTTGTATCCGATTGATAGTCTAAAGTTCCTTGGCGCTTCAGCTTGGTAGTAATAATAATTTCCATAAGGTGAACCTGAATATAAGTATCTGTTGAATACATTGAATATGTTAAGTCCAACTCTAAATTTAGCATTCTCCCATGATGCTCCTGCATCAAATTTCACATAATCATTTAAATCTTTCTGAGTACCTGAATTTGCCCAAGACCATGTGCTTCTGTCTGCTAAGTAAGTTCCGCCGAAAGATAAACCAAAACCTTCTAAAACCCCATCAGTAAATGTATAGTTTAGCCATCCGTTTGCAGTATGTTTTGCATATCCAGGAACTCTCATGCCTACTGGATTGCTTGCAGGATCGTTTGATTCTGTTACCTTATTTTCAGTGAAGGCATAGTTAAATATTGCATTAAATCCTTTTGTAATTTCACCTTTTAGATCAAATTCAACTCCTTGAACTCTTGTTTTCCCAAGTAGGATCGAAAATTGCTCGGAAGGACTGTTTGTAGGATCGGCCACAGTTGCATTATTTTTTATAATGTTATATGCTGAAAGGGTGGTGTTCCATTTTCCTCCGAACCAATCTTTTTTTACCCCGATTTCCATGTTGTTTCCTGTAATTGGTTTTACGGTGCTTCCATCTCTGAAGATTGCAGCCTGCGGCACAAATGCCTGGTCATACAAACCATAAACAGATAAATTATCATCAATTGAATAGCTGATTCCTACACGAGGAGTGATTTTATCTGCATCCGCTTTAGTACCATAATTATTTTCTTTCACGTTTGTATAACGGGCTGCAAGAGTTAATCTCAATCTGTCATCCAAAAAGCCTAATTCGTCTTGTAGATATAAACCTGTATAATTTTGTTCTATCGTACTTCCAAGTCCTGCTCTTACAGAAAGAGGTTTTGTTTTATCAAACGGAACATAGGCAGATGAGTTATTTGATCCGTAATATGCTCCATTGCCATTAATATCATAATTGTTTGTATCTAAATTATACCAATAGCTGTAATCGGCTGGTGCAGTATAATCATCATTTTCATTATATTTATCAAGATTATATCCTTGAGACCAGTCAGCCATATATTTTTTGCTTCCTAAATCAAGCCCTGCTAAGATTTTATGTGAAACCATTCCTGTTTTAGCATAACCATTCAAGAAAATTTGTCCGAATTTCATCGTGTTATCTGCCTCCCAATAACCTAATCGACGGATCATATAATTTCCTTCAAAGCTGCTTGGCCACAGATTACTCCCCATAGTATATTCATTAACATACGTAAGTTGGGAAGTTAATTTCCAGTTCTCATTGAATTTATGTTGCAAATTAATATTTACTGTATTATTATCAACTTTAGTAGGATCAATACCCGGATCAGTTGCTGTATATTCCACAGGTTTTGTTCCATAACCTTCAAAACTGAATACGTACGCAGAACCCACCTCAGACATCTTTGCTTTTTGGTAAATATATTCTGCCGTTAAAGTTGTTTTATCGGTAAGATTTACTTTCAATGAAGGATTGATGATATATCTGTCATTAAATTCATAATCTCTGAAACTGTTTTTGTTTTGAGCCATTAAGTTCAATCTAAAAGCAACTTTATTAGTAATTTTAGTATCAATATCAGCTTCTCCTCTATACATATTGAAGCTTCCTAAAGTTACTCTTGCAGAACCATTCAAAGATTGTCCTGTAGGTTTTTTAGTTACGATATTATAAATTCCGCTTGGTTCACCGTTTGACATCAAAAATCCTGATGGTCCTTTGATAAACTCAATATGATCTACAAAAGACATATCTTCGCTAAGTGGTCCCCAGTTTGAAGTTACATTTACTCCATTCATAAAAGCGGCAGCTCTTGAACCACGCATATTGACTCTCGTGTACATATCTCCCCAGTGTTCCAATCTTTGAGCTCCGGCAACATTTCTCAGAACACCATCACTTAAAGTAGTAACTTGCTGATCTTCTAATGCTCTGTTGGTAATTATGGAAACATTTTGAGGGATCTTGATTAATTCCTCATCTAAACGCATTGACGAAGAACCTTCTTTCTCAACATATTTTTTATAGTATTTCCCGTTTACGATAACCTCTTCAATGTTATTAGATTTTAAGGTATCTCTTTCCTGTGCGAAAGTAAATATTGTCCCAAGCAGGGAGGCGCAAACCAAGATTTTTTTCATGAAAGTCAAATTTTCTGCAAATATATTCTTTTTAATTATTCTAAATAAATTACCGCGTTGATATTTGTCATATTATTTTCCAAATATTATTCAATAAATAAGAAAAACCCGCTCCAATAAGAACGGGTTTTTGTGAAATTTATAATTTTTATCTCTTATGCGGGAATTTCTCCTTTATATAAGAAACTGATAATTTCTTTATTCATCTTATCAACCATTTCGCTGAATAAGTGGAAAGATTCCTGCTTGTAAATCACCAAAGGATCCTTCTGCTCATAAACAGCACCCTGAGAAGATCTTCTCAGATCATCCATTTCACGAAGGTGAAGTTTCCAGTTCTCATCGATGATTGATAAGGTAATATTCTTTTCAAAATCATTAATAAGACTATCGCAATGAGTTTCATAAGCTTCCTTCAGATCCGTAACAATTGTTGTTGTTTTGTGACCATCTGTGAAAGGAACCTGAATCATTTTAAACATTGAACCCTGATTCTGATAAACATTCTCAATAATCGGGAATGATTTTTCTTTCAATAAGTTCAGCTTCATTTGATAGTCTTCCTGAGCTGCTTTGAAAACAATATCGGTAAGATCCGCAACCTGTTTAGATTTAAAATCATTTTCAGAAACCGGAGATTGCATGGTGAAATTCTTGATGATTTCAAACTCAAAATCTTTGTAATTTCCGGAAGTTTTTCCTTTGGCTACTATAGAATTTGCCACATCAAAAATCATGTTGGTAATATCATATTTTAAATGATCACCGAACAATGCATTCTTTCTTCTTTTGTAGATAACGTCACGCTGCTTGTTCATTACGTCATCATACTCAAGAAGTCTTTTTCTTACCCCAAAGTTGTTTTCTTCTACTTTTTTCTGAGCTCTTTCGATAGATTTTGAGATCATAGAATGCTGAATAACTTCACCTTCTTTATGACCCATTCTGTCCATCATTTTAGCGATTCTTTCAGAACCGAATAAACGCATCAAGTTGTCTTCCAGAGAAACATAGAACTGGGAACTTCCAGGATCTCCCTGACGTCCCGCTCTACCTCTCAACTGTCTGTCAACACGTCTTGAATCGTGTCTTTCTGTTCCGATAATTGCTAAACCGCCTGCTTCTTTTACTTCTTTCGAAAGCTTAATATCGGTACCACGACCTGCCATGTTGGTTGCAATCGTTACAACTCCTGGCTGACCAGCTCCAGCAACGATCTCCGCTTCTTTTTTGTGAAGTTTCGCATTCAAAACCTGATGCTGAATCTTTCTTAAACTTAGTGCTTTTGATAATAATTGTGAAATCTCAACAGAAGTTGTACCCACCAATACCGGTCTTCCTGCTGCTGTTAATCTTTCGATTTCTTCAATTACAGCGTTATATTTTTCTCTGTTGGTTTTATAAACCAAATCTTGTCTGTCATGTCTTTGGATCGGACGGTTGGTTGGAATTACCACAACGTCTAATTTGTAGATCTGCCAAAGTTCTCCGGCTTCAGTTTCAGCAGTACCGGTCATCCCCGCAAGTTTATTGTACATACGGAAATAGTTCTGAAGGGTAACTGTTGCAAATGTCTGAGTTGCTGCCTCGATTTTTACATTTTCTTTAGCTTCAATTGCCTGGTGAAGACCATCTGAATAACGTCTTCCTTCCATGATACGGCCTGTCTGCTCATCAACAATTTTTACCTCACCGTCAATTACCACATATTCATCGTCTTTTTCAAATAATGTATATGCCTTTAGCAATTGGCTCATGGTGTGAACTCTTTCAGATTTTTCTGCAAATTCTGAGAATAATTTTTCTTTAGCTTCAAATTCTTCTTCTTTAGATAAATTCTTAGCCTCAACCTCAGCGATTTCAGTTCCGATATCCGGAAGAACGAAGAAATTTTGATCAGAGTTTCCTTGAGACATGTATTCAACACCTTTGTCTGTAAGGTCAACCTGATTGTTTTTTTCTTCAATTACGAAGTAAAGATCTTTATCTACAATCGGCATATCGCGATTGTTATCCTGCATATACTGAGCTTCAACTTTCTGAAGCAATGCACGGTTTCCGCTTTCCGATAAGAATTTAATTAATTGTCTGTTTTTAGGAAGACCTCTGTAAGCCTGAAGCAATTTGAATCCTCCTTCTTTTGTGTTTCCTGCAGCGATTAATTTTTTAGCTTCATTAAATATTGCAGAAACTGTTTTTTTCTGAACTTCTACGATTCTGTCGATAGAAGGCTTCAGAACATCAAATTCCTGTCTGTCACCCTGAGGAACAGGTCCTGAAATAATCAATGGTGTTCTTGCATCATCTACTAAAACAGAGTCAACCTCATCGACGATAGCAAAGTTCAGTTCTCTTTGTACCAATTCTGAAGGTGAAGTTACCATGTTATCTCTCAGGTAATCAAAACCGAATTCATTATTGGTTCCGTAAGTAATATCTGAGTTGTATGCCTGTCTTCTTCCGTCTGAGTTCGGTTGGTGATTATCAATACAGTCAATCGACATTCCGTGGAATTGGTACAATGGTCCCATCCAAGCCGAGTCTCTTTTTGCAAGATAGTCGTTTACGGTTACCACGTGAACTCCTCTTTCGGGAAGTGCATTTAAATAAATAGGAAGTGTTCCTACCAAGGTTTTACCTTCACCGGTTGCCATTTCGGCAATTTTTCCGCTGTGAAGAATGACCCCACCGATGAACTGTACATCATAATGCACCATATCCCAAACGACGGGTGTTCCGGCTGCATTCCATGTGTTTTTCCATACGGCCTGATCTCCTTGTATTTCAATGAAATCTTTTCCTGCTGCTGCCAATTGACGATCCCAGTCTGAAGCAGTTACACGAATTTCTCCGTTTTGTGCCCATCTTCTGGATGTTTCTTTAATCAAAGCAAAAGCTTCAGGAAGAACCTGCAAAAGAACTTTTTCTTCAATTTCGTAAGAATCTTTCTTTAAAGCTTCGATTTTAGAAAACAGAGCTTCTTTCTCATCAACATTGGTAGAGTTTTTTATTTGCTCTTTAATTTGTTCTATCTGCGCTGTGATACTGGCTGTCGCTTCTTTGATTTTAGATTTGAATTCGGCAGTTTTCTCTCTCAAACCATCATCAGATAATTCTCCGATGTTTGGTTCAACAGCTTTGATTTTTGTTACAACTTTTTTTACTTCCTTTAGGTCCTGCGCTTTTTTGTCTCCCAAAAACCCTTTAAGAACTTTATTTAAAAAACTCATAGAATTTGATTTAAGCTTAAAGTTTAGATGCTTTAAGCATATTAAAATTACACGCTTAGTGTGTATGTTATATTTAAAAAGCTTTAAGTGTACTACTTAAAGCTTATGCTTTGTCTTAATATTCGTCTTCGTTCCACAGATAATCTTCGTCTGTAGGATAGTCGCTCCAAATCTCATCGATCGCATCGTAAATTTCACCTTCATCTTCGATTGCCTGAAGGTTTTCTACAACTTCCATCGGTGCACCAGTTCTGATGGCATAATCGATAAGTTCTGCTTTTGTCATCGGCCAAGGTGCGTCGCTTAAATATGAAGCTAATTCTAATGTCCAGTACATAATTTTTTATTTTTTTGCAAAAGTATAAAAATAGGTTATATTATAAACTTTTTTATGACTTGATTTTCAATTCTTTTTATTAAACTTTTAATGCTTTCTGTGCCATTATACATTTATAGGGCATTTCCTGCATATTGCTGTCATTTTCTCAAAAACCATTCCACAAATTTTTTTGTGCCATTTTGGAAGTTGGTGACAGGATTATAGCCTACTAAATTCTTTGCTTTGGTAATATCTGCATTGGTTTTTGTGACATCGCCGGGTTGCATTGGCAGATTTTTTCTGATGGCAGATTTTCCTAAAAGTGTTTCCAAAGTTGAAAGCATTTCGTTTAAATTGATAACCTGGCTTTCTCCTAAGTTTATAATTTCGTAAACACCGGAATTTTTCTCAAGATATTGAGATGATTTTACGATCCCGTCGATGATATCATCAATATAAGTATAGTCTCTTGCCGTTGTTCCGTCGCCATAGAACGGGATTTCTTTGTCTTCAGAAATGAGTTTTGTAAATTTATGAATGGCCAAATCCGGTCTTTGTCTCGGTCCGTAAACCGTAAAAAATCTTAATTGAAACATATCAATTCCGTATAAACCATGATAAACGTGTCCTAAAATTTCACCGCTTTTTTTGGTAGCTGCATAGGGAGAAATAGGTTTATCTACATTGTCGGTTTCAGAGAAAGGCGTTTTTTCATTGTTGCCGTAAACGCTCGATGAAGATGCACAAATAAATTTCTTAATGCCGAACTGTTTGCAAAGCTCCCAAAGATTCATCGTTCCGCGAACATTCACCTCTTCGTATTCTAAAGGACGTTCTATGGAAGGTCTCACACCTGCAAGAGCCGCAAGATGAATGATCTGATCGATTTTATGATCGGTAAAAATTTTTTCAAGCCCGTTTTTATCTCTTATATCCTGAAAATATAAAGTGTGGTTTTCTGACTTTGAAATAGAGATCAAATGTAGAATATCATTTTCTTTTTGTGAAAATTCAAATTCAGATTTTTTACCTAAAGATTCTAAAGTATTTTTGATTTTTACTTTATAATCATAAAAATCATCGAAGTTGTCAATATTTATGACAGAATGTCCTTCTTTCAATAATTTTTCAATCAAGTGAGAACCTATAAATCCGCTTCCTCCTGTTACGAGATATGTCATCTTAGTGTTTTAGTTGCACAAAAGTATAAATTTAAGAATTTCTTTTGTTTAATAAATTGATAATATTTAAAATATATAAACATCGTTTTTAATAAGTGAATTTGTTTTGAAAACTATTGATGATGATATTTCCTGTTTTTGTACTTTTACTTCAAATAAAATTAATATGCAATTTAAGGGGCAAATTTTAAAAATGACGAGCTTTAATGATCAACCTATTCAGTATTATCTTAATCTTTCGGGAGATCTTATTCATATGAATGAGCTTTTTGGGAAAGAACTGACGATAAAACATGCCGGATTTCAGTGTGTGAATTGTGGTTTAGATAAAACGATTTACAGAATGGGGTTTTGTAAAAGCTGTTTCTTCGAAAGCCCTTATGCAAGTGATACCATTATCCGTCCCGAACTTTCTACGGCGCATTTGGGAATTGGTGAAAGAGATCTTGATGTAGAAAAAGAAATCCAATTGCAACCGCATACCGTATATTTAGCTTATACCGGTGATGTGAAAGTGGGAGTGACCAGAAATACACAAATTCCGACACGATGGATCGATCAGGGAGCAACTTTCGCTTTGCCGATTGCAAGAACTGAAAACCGTTACGAAGCCGGAATGATAGAAGTTGCCTTAAAAGAGCATCTTCCGGATAAAACAAACTGGAGAAAAATGCTTCAGGACGATTTTGAAGATGATATAGATCTTGCAGATTTTCAGCAGAAAATACGAGAGTATTTTCCTGAAGATTTTCAGAAATTCTATTCTGAAGGCGAAAATATGTGGAAATTCGATTATCCTTTCGGAAAACCGGAAAAAGTAAGCTCGTTTACACTAGATAAAAATCCTGAGTTTACAGGAAGGCTTACCGGAATAAAAGGGCAATATTTGGGATTTGAAGGCGGAAATTTTATGAATGTAAGAGGACATGAAGGATATGTAATTGAACTTGAAGTGAAAAATTAGCATTTCCCTGATTTTCGGGATGGTCTGATTTTGGCAATTCAAATATTTTGTACCACATCAGTATTTGTACTCAATATTTTTTTGTTTTAAACTAAAAACTTACCACCATGAAAAAAAAATGGGTAAAAAAGCTCTTCCTTTTTTTAGGAATATTTGTCGGAGTGATTCTACTAGCGAATCTTGCTCTCAACCTTTGGCTTAAAACCCAGCTTCCTGATTACATCAAGGAAAATACGGATTATAAAGTTTCATACAAATCTTTGGATGTAGACCTTGGAACCGGAAATATTTTTGCAACCGGAATCACCGTCAACAATAAGAATCCACAAAATACAAACGTTATAGGTCTTCAGGGAACGATTGATACTTTAAAAATCAGCCGGTTCGGGATTTATGATGCGATATTCAATAAAGTTATAAGTTCTTCTGATCTGTTACTGGCAAAACCTGATCTCAATATTATTCTGGCAAAACCTGTTGATAAAAAAACCGGAAAAAAAAGAAATCCGGTGATGTTTGAGAATATCAGAATCAATAAAGGTACAATCAATGTTTTTAAACATAACAAACAGAAATTTATAGGAGTCAATCAGCTTGATCTGTATGTAGAAAACCTGCAGATGACTGAAGAATCTGTTGAAAATAAACTTCCGGTAGTTTTTGATCAATACAGCATTCGCGGAAAAGATTTTTTCTTTCAGCCGGATGACATTTATACCTTAAAAATCGATCAGATTACAACGACCAACGGACAAATGTCTGTTGAAAACTTTCAGTTGATGCCGATGATTTCTTTTGAGCAGTTTAAAAAAACTTATCCTCAGAAAACTCAAATGTTTCAGTTCAGTATTCCCAAGATGAATTTTAAGGATGTTGTATTGGAAAAAAATAAGGTTTCGCTTGCCAATGCAGATTTTCAGAATCCTTTTCTTAAAGTGTATAAAACAGGTGCTTCAATCATAAAGAAAGATGAAAAAAAGCGCAGTTTTGAACTCAATTTAGATGATATTAAACTGAATAATGCCAAAATTCAGATTCTGAAACCGAATGAAACCGATCTTTTTCTTGCCGAAAATCTGAGTGTGAATGTCAACAAACTCGAATTTACCAAAGAAAGTTCACAGGAAATAATACCCGTTTTATATAAAGATTTTAAAATTGCAGGAACTGGAATTCATTATAATGATCAGCAGAATATTTCTGTCGAGAGTTTTAGTTTGAATCCTAAAGGCGGACAAATTAAAAATATTATTGCAAGACCAACCCATTCGCCCGGAATGGGAATGGATTTTAAAACAAATCTTATCCAGTTTAATATCAATGATTTTAAGTTTGTAGATAAGAAATTAAACCTCGACGTAAAAGATATTTTAATTGATGGAATTAATGGTAAAATTGCAGCAGGAAAAGTTGTTCCGAAGAAAAAGACGGCGGTGAAAGGAATTCAGTTTCCTATTGTTGTTGGAAAAATTGCACTTAAAAATTCAAATTTAACATACGAAAGCAAAAATCAGCCTTTGACATTTAATGATCTGAATGCAACCGTGAATCAGCTTGAATTGGTTGAAAACACTGCGAAAAACGGAATGGCAGTCAAGATAAAAGATTATGCCGTGAACACTAAAAATTTCATTTATAAAACAAAGTTCTATAAAATGAATGCAGCAAGTTTGGCTTTAACCAAAAACAAAATTAACATCAGTCAGTTTGCGATGGTCCCTCTGGTTTCGAGAGCTCAGTTTATCAGAATGATTCCCGTGGAAAGTGACTTGTATGACATAAAGGTTAGTCAGATTTCGGCGCAGGGAAATTGGGATTTATTTTCTGAAAACAAATCAATCAATGCGACAAACGTTACCGTCAATTCTGCAAATGCCAATATTTTCAGATCTAAAATTCCGGCAGATGATCCAAAGATAAAACCTTTGTATTCCAGAATGTTGAGATCGATTAAAATTCCGATGTATATCGCCAATCTTAATCTGAAAAATTCAATTTTAGAATACGAAGAAGATACTCCGAAAAGCAGCGGGCCGGGAAAACTGACATTCAGTAATTTTAATATGAACGTCAGAAACCTGAACTCCGCTAAGATGAAAGGAAAACCAACGCATGTGAAAATTAATATCAATACTACATTTATGAAATCTTCACCGCTTTCGGTAAACTGGGGATTTGATACTGCAGATCAGGGCGATCATTTCACGATTGCCGGAAATCTTGACAATATTCCTGCCACGGCTTTGAATTCTTTTGTAGTTCCTTATTTAAGCGTTTCTGCAACGGGAACCATTCAGCAGATGCTTTTTAATTTTAAAGGAAATCCAAAGGGAATTGGCGGAACATTCAATATTAAACATAAAGATCTTAAAGTTTCCATTTTAGATAAAAAAAGTAAAGAGAAGAAAGGTGTTCTGAGTGCTGTTGCTAATATTTTCATTAAATCGGATTCCGGTAAATTTCCCGAATCGGTTGTTGTAGAAGGAGTGGAAAGAGATCCTACGAAATCCTTCTTTAATATGTTCTGGAAAGGTATTGAGGATGGTTTAAAGAAAACTCTGATCGGAATTAATGTTGATAAAACTAAAAAAACCGTTGAAGGAGCAGTCAATACGGTGAAAGATGTAAAAGGCGGCGTTCAGGACGTCAAAAAATCGCTGAATAATGCTAAAACAGATATTTCGAAGACTTTTTCAGACCCTAATACTGCTGAAAAAACAAAAGCTCAGCCTGAAACTGAAAAACCAAAAGAAAAGAAAGGATTGTTCAGAAAAGTATTTAAGAAAAAAGAAAATCCCGAAACTGAATAATTTCGGGATTTTATATGAAGGCGGTTTATTAATACTCGTCGCTTTCTTCAATAGGGATATTTCGTAGAAAATTGTCAAATTCAGGACCGGGATAGTTGCTTTCCGCTCCGTAAGAATCGATAATGATTCCGAAGTTTCGGTCATCTGCCTGTACAACGTACAAAACAACATTGTCGGCAGGATTGCTGTCACCTTCAAAACGGTATGTTTTAAGAATGGTAAGTTCCTCAGGCTTATAATTTTTTTCTGAATCTTCATATTTCATTTCACAGGATTCATTCATTCTGAATTCTTTGTGAATTCCTCTCTTTCTCAAAGTTTCCATGACCTGACTAAGGGTTGTCATTCTGTCTATATTGTCGGGATTTTCCATAATAATATTTTTTTACTGTAAGTACAATTATTAAACCATAAACCAATATGAAGACTATAATTTCATGGTAAGAGAAACGGATATATATTAACAAAAATTGTTACAATAATTTTTTAAAAAGGTACACTATTTGCTTGACCACATTACAAAATTGTAAAAAACATGAAAAAAGAAGTAGGAGTTTTGCTTGCCAGCGGAGTTGGTCTTTTGGCAGTACTGAGTTTTTTAAGTGTAAAAAAAATTTTAAGTAAAAAGCATAAAAAGTATAACGAATACTATTCGGATCATCACAGACACTTTGACAAAAAAAGTGACGAAGATGATCATGGTATTGAGTTTTACGCATTCAAATAAGAAGTAAGTAAGAGATATAAATTTTTTTAGAAGATCCGGTTTTCCAAATTTTTTGGAGCCGGATTTTTTTGTGGAAAACTTTAGTGTTAAAACTCATTATTTTAGAAAAAAACCATTCTAAATTTACAGTTGAAATGCAGAACGAAAATATCATAAAAGGTCAGGGTGCACAGCGAAATGTTATCAATCGTTTCGACAAATACACCTATGAGCCTGAAGATGAAGATTTTGAATCTGTAAAAACTACATTCACCGAAGTTTTTCCTAAAACCATTGTCAATCAGGTGAAAAGCGAAGATTTACCAATGGAATATTCGATGAATCCTTATCAGGGTTGTGAACACGGATGTTCTTATTGCTTTGCGAGACCCACTCATGAATATTGGGGATACAGTGCCGGGATTGATTTTGAAAGAAGAATTATGGTCAAGAAAAATGCTCCGGAATTACTAGAAAAATTTTTCAGAAAAAGAGGCTATAAACCTGCGCCGATTTTGCTCTCCGGAAATACAGATTGTTACCAACCTGCAGAACGTCAATTTGAGATTACAAGAAAAATTCTGCAGGTTTGTCTTGATTACAGACATCCGGTAAATGTGCTGACAAAAAATGCATTGATCTTAAGAGATATTGATATTTTAAAACCTATGGCTGAACAAAATCTGGTTTCTGTTTCACTAAGTATTCCGACAATCAATGAAGATCTTCGAAGAAAAATGGAACCCAGAACCAGCTCTGCAAAAAACAAACTGAAAGCCATAGAAATTCTCTCTGAAAATGGGATACCCACTCATGTCATGGTAGCACCGATTATTCCGGGATTAAACAGTGATGAGCCTTTAACTATTTTAAAAGCTATTTCTGATGCCGGAGCTCAAAGTTTTGGGTATACTTTGGTACGATTAAATGATACGGTAGAACCCGTTTTCATAAAATGGATTGAGACCGCTTTTCCCGACCGAGCGCAAAAGGTTTTGAATCTCATCCGTTCTATGCGCGGCGGAAAACTGGGCGACAAAAGAATGTTTGAAAGGCAAAAAGGCGAAGGAAACATTGCAGAAATGATTCACAATACTTTTAAAATCGGCAGAAAGAAATTTTTTAAAGACAAAGAATTTCCTAAGCTTTCAACGAAGGGTTTTACTGGAACGAGGGAGCAGCAGTTGAGGTTGTTTTAAATGATCTTAATTTTTGTTCCAAAACCTTAATCTTTTCTTTTAAGGATTGCAATTCTTGTCTAATGTCTTCCTGGTTATTTAGGAGAAAATCTTCTTCATAAATATCCTCAACAAAAACTTCAAGTAATTGCGCAATTCTCTGCCATTCTAAATCTGTAATTTTTATCTTTCCGGATTCTCTTTTCTGGTATTGGGTTTGGCTTATTTTAAGATAGGTTGCAATATCCGTTTGCGAAATCTTCTTGCCCTTACGGATGCCAATAAGTTTTTCTTTTTTCATTGTGTTGTTGTGTTTTCTATAACGAAAATACTAATAATTTTCGTATTTCAAAATTATAGGCTATAAAAAGCGGTAATTTTTGGTTGGATGGGAGGAGTATGTTGTTTAGTTTTGAAAAACATTACACTGAAAAACGAATGTTTATTTTTTAGTGCGCACAAACGAAAAATAAAATTTTTTGATTTGAACGAATTAATAATAATCGTATAAGCATGGTTGAAAAATTAATTTTAATATTTATTAATTGGGTAATATTATTGTTATTGATGAATACATTTATAAGTTGTAAAAGTAATATTACAGATTACCAAATAAACAACCTTAAAAATGAAGTAGATAAAATGTATGAGATAGATCAGATAGCTGCATTTATCCCAAAAGGAAAATACGAAAAATATACTCCTCAGCAGTGGAGCGCTTTTAAAGATAGCGTTTATATTGAAAACACTAGGAAAGCTATGGAAATATATAGCAAATATGGTTATCCTGGATACAAAATATTAGATAAAGAAAGCGAACAGAAATTTTGGGCTATTATACAACATTCTGACAAATTCCCAAATTTTCAAAATAAAGTTTTAAAATCTTTAAAAAAAGAGATACAAAAAAATAATGCATCGCCAGAACATTATGCTTTATTATATGATCGTGTAAAAGTAAATAATTCTGAAAAACAACTTTTCGGAACACAATTAGATTATAAATCTAATGGGCAAGCTATACCCAAAAATGGGTTAATAGACAGTACAAATATTGATAAATTAAGAAAAGCTTATCAGCTAGGACCACTCAGAGAATATTTAAATTTCATGACCGAAAGACATTTTCAAATGAATAAAAATATTTTTGAAAAAGAAGGCATTACAGAGCCTATACTCTATAAGTAAATCTCAATCTTATAATTCTTAGAGTTAAGCAATAGAAAATATTAACTAATTCAGAAATGTTGAAAGAAAAATTTTCTTTTAACAGACGTGTTACGCTCAAAAAAATCAAAAAGAATCTTCCATAATCAAAAAAGAAATTTATGAAAAAATTAGAAAAATTACAAAGCAAAGCCATTAATAAGGCAAGTTTAAAGTATTTTATAGGTGCTTTAGCGGCAATAAGCTCGCTTGAAGCTGATGGAAAAACTTACGTAAGTACAGGCTGTGTTACTACAGCTAATACTGCGGTATATGATTGTTCAGATCATAACTGGGATAAATAATAAGTAAAAATTATTGTTATGAAAAAATTAGAAAATTTACAAAGTAAAAGTGTTAAAAAATCAAATCTTAAACATTTTGTTGGAGCATTAATGGCTATAACAGAGTTAACAGATGCAACTTTAACATTCGTTGATACAAATTGTACAACTACAGGAAAGAATGGTTCAATAGACTGTGAAGATTCTGGAGGAAAAGACTCAGATAAATAATAAAATAATCCTTGGAAGATTCTGTAACTGGAGTATGAAAATACTCCAGTTTTTAAAATAATTTTAAATTATAAGTGTAATGATTTTAATTTTTAGCCAAGCCGAGTTCGAGTATACAACTGATGTCATTTACGAATGGATTGTACATTTAGGTGGAAATGTCAGGAGAGTTAATGGAAGAACATTAATGGAAAGTAAAAACTTCAAAATAGATTTTACCTCTTCTAAAAGAAATTTAGCATTAAACGATATTAATATTGATGATGTAAATATTATCTGGTATAGAAGATGGATGGGGCAATATTCTTTTGATAAAAAAAGAGATCTAAATGCTTTTTTAAAGCGAGAATTCCGTTCTTTATCACAATATTTCTTCTCTTGTTTCAGTACAGATAAATGGTATAACAAAGATAGTTATCAAAAGGATTATGCTTCAAAATCAGCACAATTATTTTTTGCCAGCAAAAATGGATTCAAAATACCAACAACGCTTATTACTACAAATAAAAAAGAATTAGTGAAATTTATTGAAGAAAACGATTCCGTTATCATGAAACCGATTGGTGACATTGATACTTTTCATGATAAAATCCAAAAGAAAAATTTAGCTCCTTTTACAGAGCGGATTGATGAAAATATCATTAATAACCTGAAAGAAACTTTTTTCCCTACTCTTTTTCAGAAAGAAATAAAAAAGAAGCTGGAAGTAAGAGTATTTTTTGATTCAGGAGATATTTATAGTATGGCAATATTCTCAGCAAGTAACAAAGAAACAGAAATTGATTTCCGTCAATATGATAACAAATTACCAAATAGAAATGTTCCTTTTAATCTAACCGATATAGAAGAAAAAAAAATCAGAAAGTTCATGAAAGATGTGGATTTACAGACAGGATCATTAGATTTCATTTTTGATTTAAATAATGAGTTGTATTTTTTAGAAGTCAATCCACTTGGGCAATTTGGAATGGTATCACTCCCATGTAATTATAATATTGAAAAAAAAATTGCTGAAAAATTAATATTAATAGATAATGAAAAAAATAAAAATACCACTTTTAGAAAAGATGAAACCTGTTAAAGGAGGAAGTGCCATAATTATAAAATCAGATAGACATAACTCTAGCCAAACATTTAGCTTGTTATTTTATAAGCCTGTAAGTAAATTTGAAATAAAAGAACCAAAGTGAAAAAAAATATTTATTTATTTTCGTCCTGCATCCCTGTAAAGGGAGCCTCTCAAAGTTTAATCTGTGATTTACAAAGAAAAGATTTTGAAATTGTACCTAATAGTCTTTTTGACATATTAATAGATTTGGATAATGAAAGAGAATTAGAAAATATCAGGTCTAAATATCAGGATAAAGATGATCTTGAAACTTTCGATTCATACATTGAATTTTTATTAGATAAAGAATTTATATTTATTGATGATTCTTCATTAGAAAGTAGATTTCCTAAAATTAATTTTAATTTTGAAATTCCAGCTGTTATTAGTAATTCAATTCTTGATATACCAGCTAATTACAATATTAATACTGTAAAAAACACAGTTAAGCAGCTTAATCAATTAGGTTGTGAATCAATTGAAATAAGATTTTTTGGAGACTTTTATCAAAGCTATATGGAAATTCTAAAATTATTTGAAACTTCTGGTATAAGATCCATTAAAATAATCATAAATTATTCTGATTTTAGAAAAGATTTCTTTTTAGATATTGAAGAAAAATATAGCAGAGTTAGAGAGGTTTATATTTATGGTGCTCCGGATATAACTCCTGAAATTGAAACAAGACTAATGCTTATTTATTTTTTAAAAGAATCTACTTTTTCGGTTAAATCATGTGGCTTTATTTCTGATTTTTATTTTTCGGTAAACACTAAAACATTTAGTGAAAGTATTCAATATAATTCTTGCCTCAATAGGAAGATAGCTATTGATATCAATGGAAATATCAAAAACTGTCCTTCTATGGCGAAAGATTTTGGAAATATAAATAATACAACTTTAGTGGAGGCAATACAGCATTCCGAATTTAAAAAATATTGGAATGTTACAAAAGACATTATTGAATCTTGCAAAGAATGTGAATTCCGATATATATGTACAGATTGTAGAGCTTATACCGAGCGAACCCACATAAACAACAGAGGATTAGATACTTCCAAGCCTTTAAAATGTGGTTACAATCCAAATTCTGGCGAATGGGAAGATTGGAGTATCAATCCATTAAAACAAAAAGCTATCGAATATTATGATATGCAGGAATTAGTAAAAAACAAATAAAATTGAAATCTTTTCCTCATTACCTCCAACCCGACGCCAAAGACTGCGGCCCCACCTGTCTCAGAATCATCAGTAAACATTACGGCAAAAGTATTTCTTTGCAGCAAATTCGTAATCTTTCTGAAACCACTCGAGAAGGAAGTAGTTTGCTCGGTTTAAGTGACGCAGCCGAAAGTTTAGGGTTCCGTTCTTTGGGTGTTCAGATAGATTTTAATACGCTGAAAGAAGAAGTTCTATTTCCCTGTATTGTTCATTGGAACAAGCAACATTTTGTAGTTGTATATAAAATTGATAAAAATAATACTGTCTATATTTCAGATCCGAGTTATGGTTTAATTACGTACACAAAAGAAGAGTTTATTAAATTCTGGATTGGTGAAAATGCAAACGAAAACACCGAAGAAGGAATCGCTTTGATTCTTGAAACCACTCCTGCATTTTTTCAGACTGAATTTGATGACCATGAAAGCAAAGCAAGTTTTTCTTTTCTTTCAAAATATTTGTTAAAATACAAATCGCTTATTTTTCAACTGGCAATTGGTTTGTTGGCTGGAAGTTTATTATCATTAATACTTCCTTTTCTTACACAAAGTATCGTTGATGTTGGGATTCAAAACCAAGATATTAACTTTATTTATTTGGTTCTATTAGCGCAAGTCATGCTTTTTCTTGGCAGAATGGGTATTGAAATTATCCGAAGCTGGATTTTACTTCACCTTTCCACCCGAATCAATATCTCGATCATCTCAGATTTCTTTATTAAATTAATGAAACTTCCGATCAGTTTCTTTGATACAAGAATGACCGGAGATATTATGCAAAGAATCAACGATCATCATAGAATAGAGCAGCTTTTAACCAATTCATCTTTAAATACTCTTTTCTCATTAGTCAATCTGATTATCTTCAGTATTGTTTTGCTATTTTATGATTACAAACTGTTTCTTGTGTATTTGGTCGGAGCTATTTTATACATTGGATGGATCAGTTTTTTCCTTAATAAAAGAAAAGAATTAGATTATAAAAGGTTTTCGCAGGTTTCTCAGGAGCAGAGTAAAGTGATTGAGCTCATCAACGGAATGCAGGAAATCAAAATGCATAACGCTGAAAAGCAAAAACGTTGGGACTGGGAATTTTTGCAGGTTAAATTATTCAAACTGAGAATAAAATCTCTTTCCCTTGAACAATGGCAATCTGTTGGAGGGAATTTTATTAATCAAATGAAAGATATTCTGGTAAGTTTTCTTTCTGCTAAATTGGTTTTGGAAGGTAATCTTACATTGGGAATGATGCTTTCTGTTCAGTATATTATCGGGCAATTAAACAGTCCGTTACTGCAGCTGATTGACTTTATAAAACAGACTCAGGATGCTAAAATATCATTGGAGAGATTGGGCGAGATTCACGACAAGGAAGATGAAGAAAGCAAAGACGAGCAATATGCAACCGAGGTTCCCGAAAAAGATATTGAAATCAATAATATGTCTTTCAGATATATTGGTTCTGACGTTCCGGTTTTTGAAAATTTAAGTTTAAATATTCCTTACCAAAAAACAACAGCTATTGTTGGAGCAAGCGGAAGTGGAAAAACAACATTACTGAAACTTTTAATGAAATTTTATGAACCCAATGAAGGGGAAATAAAAATAGGAAATACGCAGATGAAAAACATTTCGCCAAGATTTTGGAGAGATCAATGCGGAGTTGTGATGCAGGAAGG
Source organism: Chryseobacterium sp. CBo1 (assembly GCF_001693475.1). Classification (NCBI taxonomy): domain Bacteria; kingdom Pseudomonadati; phylum Bacteroidota; class Flavobacteriia; order Flavobacteriales; family Weeksellaceae; genus Chryseobacterium; species Chryseobacterium sp. CBo1. The sequence continues at coordinate 99,413 of NZ_MAUH01000003.1, read as the reverse complement.
TTATATTTTTAATGATACGATTGCTAATAATATTGCAGTCGGTGAAGATTATGTAGATAAAACAAAATTGAGAAAGGCGGTAGAGATTGCCAATATTAAAGATTTTATTGAAGGATTACCATTAAGTTACAATACCAAAATCGGAAACGAAGGACTGGGTGTAAGTGGCGGACAAAAACAAAGACTTTTTATTGCAAGAGCTGTTTACAAATCCCCGGAATATATTTTCTTTGATGAAGCAACTTCGGCATTGGATGCCAATAATGAGAAAGTAATTATGGAAAATCTTGAACAGTTTTTCAAAGGTAAAACGGCAATTGTAATAGCGCATAGACTTTCTACAGTAAAACACGCCGATAAAATCATAGTCTTAGATAAAGGAAAAGTTGTGGAAGAGGGAAATCATAATGAGTTGGTTGACTTAAAAGGTGAATATTATAGATTGGTGAAAAATCAACTGGAACTTGGAAACTAACTATACTGAATTAGTTACTTTGTCAAAGTTGAAAATCTTTGACAAAGTTTTAAAAGGCATTTATTAACAAATGAAAGAAAAAGATATTTTAGACACCATAGAACTCCGCTCAGAAAGTGTTCAGGATATTCTCACAGAACCACCACATTGGATGTTCAGATGGGGAAATACCATTATTTTCCTGATCTTGGTAATGATATTCATAATGAGCTATATCATCAAATATCCGGAATTCGTTCCCGCTACTATTATTGTGACATCCCAAAATCCGCCCGAAAAAATTGAAGCCAGAAGCAATTCAAAGATTGAGAAAATATTCATCAAAGATCATCAGAAAGTAAAAAAAGGTGATATAATGGTTGTTTTGCAGTCGACGGCAAATTATAAAGATGTTTTAGAGCTCAAGAAACTTGTAGATTCTCTTTCTCCGGGTCAATTGCTTTCTTTTCCTTTAAGTAAAGCTTCTCATTTTAAATTGGGAGAATTACAGGGAGATTATAATAGTTTTGCAAAAGCATTTCAGGATGAGAGTCTTTTTACGAGATTGCAACCGTATGCTCCAGAAAAACTGGCAGCAAATCAAAGTATCTCAGAATCTCAAAGCAGAATTTTAAACTTAAAACAGCAAAAAAGTTTAGAATCAGCAAAATATGAGCTGACAAAAAAGAATTATCAGCGATCTCAGGAACTGTTTAATCAGGGAATAATCCCTGCGATGGAAATGGAGAACGAGAAAATAAAATATCTTCAAGCTCAGCAGAATTTAGAAAATATTAATATTTCTATTTCTCAGATGCAGGAAGGAATTTCTAATCTTCACAAAACCAAAAGCGGAACAGCAATCAATACAGAGAAAGATAAAATTAATTATTCTTCACAAACGTTGCAGCTTTTCGAAAACCTAAGAAAATCGTTGAAACAGTGGGAGCAAAATTATCTCATTATTTCGTCGACTAACGGAGTGGCGAGTTTTCAGCAGTTTTTTGGTGAAAATCAGTTTGTAAAAGCAGGTGATCCTATTGTTTCAATTTTACCGGATCATACGAGTCAGTTAGTTGGTAGATTGTCTGTTCCTACAGCAAATTCCGGGAAAATTATTCCGGGAGAAAAGGTTTTAATTAAATTAGACAATTACCGCTTTCAGGAATACGGAATTATTGAAGGAAAAGTGAAAAATATTTCCATGATTCCGGATAATAAAGGAAATTATTATGTGGATGTTGTTTTACCTAAAGGTTTGAAAACTTCTTACAACAAAACTTTGAAATTTGATAAAGAATTAAGGGGAAATGCAGAAATCGTAACGCAGGATCTAAGACTCATTGAAAGATTCTTCTATCAGATCAGGAAATTGCTGGGGTATCAATCATAAATCAAATTCAACTAAAAAAAATCTGTGTCAATCTGTGAAATCTGTGGGGAAATTACTATCAATGGATTTCACAGATTGAACTGAAGCTGCTAAAAATAAAAAAAACCGAACTTAACGTCCGGTTTTCATTTATTTTTTAATCAATCCCAATTCAATTAATCGTTCATGCAAAAACTCTCCTGCCGTTGTATCTTCATACAGTTTAGGATGGTTTTCATCTACGCAGTTTTCTAAGGCATTCAACGACATTTCGCTTATCGGATGCATAAAGAAAGGAATGGAATATCTTGAAGTTCCCCACAATTCTCTTGGCGGGTTTACTACTCTGTGAATCGTAGATTTCAATTTATTGTTCGTGTGTCTTGAAAGCATATCTCCAACATTGATCATCAATTCATCCGGTTCTGCAATAGCATCAATCCAATCACCATTATGATTCTGAACCTGAAGTCCTTTTCCCTGAGAGCCCATCAAAAGGGTAATCAGATTAATATCTCCATGTGCAGCAGCTCTTACTGCATCATCCGGTTCCTGAGTGATTGGCGGATAATGAATGGGTCTAAGGATAGAATTTCCTTCAGCTATTTTATCATCAAAATAAAATTCATCAAGACCAAGATATAAAGCCAATGCTCTCAAAACATATTTTCCTGTTTTTTCAAGCATCTGGTAAGTTTCTTTACCCACTTCGTTGAACTTCGGTAGTTCATCAACGATTACGTTATCAGGATATTTGCTTTTGTATTTTGAATCATCCGAAACATACTGCCCGAAATGCCAAAATTCTTTCAAATCTCCTTTTTTAAAACCTTTTGCAGTTTCTTTTCCGAAACCTACATAGCCTCTTTGTCCTCCGATTCCGGGAATTTCGTACTTTTGTTTAGTTTCTGTTGGGAGTTGAAAGAAGTTTTTAACTTCGCCATAAAGATCGTCTACGAGTTTGTCATCCAGGAAATGTCCCTTTAAGGCTACAAAACCAATTTCTTCGTAAGCTTTTCCGATTTCATTTACAAATTTCTGTTTGCGTTCCGGGTTGTCCGAAAGGAAATCACGCAGGTCTACACTAGGTATTTTATCCATTTTATAGAAATTTTACGTGATGCTAAAATACATCTTTTTTAAATTAAATCATTTTACAATTAATTATTTATAAACTAAATTTGTCTCATGAAATCGCAATGCCGCAACCGGTAAATAAATTCGGTAGAATCTAAACGATTACATTAACAATAGAAATCTTCAAATGAAAAAATATTCTTCCAAAAGAAGTATTCAGGTACTTGCAAATCTTCTTCAGCAATATCAAATTTTAGACGTTGTCATCTCTCCGGGATCAAGAAATGCTCCTTTGGCGATTCATTTTTCGGAAATGGATGATTTCAACTGTTTCAGTATTGTGGATGAAAGAAGCGCAGCTTTTGTAGGAATGGGAATGGCGATGAGCGAGAAAAAACCGGTTGCAATTACCTGTACAAGCGGTTCTGCCGCAGCAAATTATTATCCCGCCATTACCGAAGCTTTTTATTCGAATATTCCTTTGCTGATTTTAACTGCAGACCGACCGACCGATTATGTGGATTTGTTTGACGGACAAACCATCAGACAAGACAATCTTTATCATCAGCACTCTTACGGTGATTTTCAATTGGTGGAAGATTCAAAGGATAATGCGGAGGAAATAAATTCAGATATTATCAAAAAAGCCATCGAGCTTTGTTTTGAAAAACAAGGTCCTGTTCACATCAATATTCCTCTGGAAGAACCTTTGTACGAATTGGTTTCAGAGCTTCCTACTTTTCCTCAGGTGGAAAAAACTATTAAAAAGAAAGACTACGAAATTCCTTCAAATCTTGTCGCAGACTGGAATACTTCCCAAAGAATTATGATTTTGGTCGGAACCAGAGATTACAGTCCCGAACTGGAAAATCAGCTGACGCAATTGGTGAAAAACCATTCGGTGGTTGTTTTAACTGAGGCTAACTCAAATGTATATCACGAAAAGTTTTTCAGACATATCGACCGGTATATTTTTAATTTTTCGGAAGAAGATTTCAAAACATATGCTCCGGATCTGTTGATTACAATCGGACAGAATGTGGTTTCCAAAAAAGTAAAAATGTTTTTAAGAAATGCACATCCGAAACAGCATTGGCATCTTGATGAGGTTTGGCAACCCGATACGTATTTTGCCTTGACTCAGAAACTGGAGATTAAACCTGAACTTTTCTTTGCTAAATTATTGAATTTCATTAATCTGGAACCCAAACCATATTTTAATCTTTGGGATGTTTTAAGAGATAAAAAAGATAAAAAACACAAGGATTTTTTAAATTTAATTGAATTCTCAGATTTTTATTTCTTCAACAAAGCTTCACAAAGTATTCCGGAGCATTATAATATTCATCTCAGCAATTCTTCAGCAATTCGCTATGCTCAGTTATTTGATTTCGGAAAAAGAAAAATCTATTGCAACAGGGGTACAAGCGGAATCGACGGTTCAACTTCCACAGCCATGGGATTTGCCATTAAAAATGCAAATCCGACGGTTTTGATTACGGGAGATTTGAGTTTTTTCTATGATATTAATGGGCTTTGGAATCAATATATTCCACCATTTACAAGAATTATTATTTTTAATAACGGGGAAGGAAATATCTTTAAAATCATTCCAGGACCGGGAAATGCAAACTCGAATACGGTGGACGAATTTATCTCGACGAAACATCAGAAGAATGCGGAATTTTTAGCAAAACATTTCGGCTTTTCTTACGTAAAAGTGGATGATGACGGAACTCTGGATCGTGTTTTTGAGAATTTCTTCAAACCGGATGCTCAGCCTAAAATCATGGAAGTCAACACGCAAGGTAAAACCAATGCCGATACACAGAAAGCTTATTTTAATTTTTTGAAAGAAAGTAAGTAATTTACCCTCGCAGATTTTACAGATTACGCAGATTTAAAAAAGAATATGTTTAATCTGTAAAATCTGCGAGAGACATTAAATATCTAAATAATCATCATTTCCTGGAAGATTAATGATCTTATGAATCGGGTAAATGAACATATCATCGAAGTCATTCAGTGCATTAATTAACTGAAAATGTGAGAATTCTTTAATGTTCTGCATCGTAATTTCCGCTTCCTTGATTTTCTTCTTTTTCAGTAAATTTTGTCTTTGCACGCCATTCAACAGATAGGTTGTCGGTGTAAACCAATCTTTCCCTTTTTGAAACAGGATATTTGAAAACGAAGTATCGGTAATATGGTTGTTTTTAACAATGATAATCTCTTCAGCTTTTGATTTCATCTTCATTTTTTCAAACTCTTTACGGTCTTCAAACTTGAAAGAATAATCATAGCTGTTGTTCTCGATCAGCTGAAAATCCTGAATTTCCGGAATTGCGTAAGGAATCATCTGTGTTCTGAATCTTTTATCAAGGTCATAAACAAGTCTCATTTTATAAAGGCCATCTTCATCATGCTCCAGATTTTTGAAGATTTTTGCCAAATCAATTGAGCCTTCTTTCCCAAAATGGGCGAAAGTTTCGTTCACACGTTTCTGATGAAACTCCAGCAGGAATAATTCCTGATCTTCTACTTTAATGCTTTCAATGAATTGGGACATAGATTTTGTTTTTCATTTCCTGATATTCGTCTTCTAATTTACTCATGTGTGTAATTCCGCCACCACTTTTGAAATAGAGATCGTCGCCTTCTTTTTCGATAAAACGAATCATTACGCAACTGTCTAAGTTTTCGCCATCAAACCAACCGCAAACTCCGGTGTAAAAACCTCTGTCGAACCCTTCTGCTTCGAGAATAATTTCTAAGGTTTTAGGTTTTGGTGCTCCTAAAATTGAGCCAGCCGGAAGAAGTTTCTGCATAATGCTTCCAATCTTTCCTTTAAATTCAGGCTTTATATGACCTGAAATTTCCGAGCTCATCGCAAAAAGATCTTTTTGATGGGTTTTCAGAAAATCAATGTACTGAAATTTATCCACCTTCACATTATCTGCAACCATGCTCAAATCATTTCGTAACAGATCTACCACGGTATAATGTTCTGCCTTTTCTTTTTTATCATTTTTCAAAACTTCGGCAGCATTTTCCACAGAAGCATCAATCGTTCCTTTCATCGGATAGGTCAGAATTTTATCATCAATAATCTTTACGAAAGTTTCAGGAGAAAAAAATACGAAAAAATCTTTAAATAAAACTTTATATTTTGCCTTTGAATGATGAAAAATTTCTTCTAAACTTAAATTGGTTTCAATTCTTGTTTTTCGGGTGTAATTGGTTAAGTATGAGTTTCCTAACCGAATATTGTCCTGAACATGATCAAATCCTTTTCTGAAGTTTTCAAGAGTTTCCGGATAAGATTTCCATTCCGTTTTTTTTTGTAATGCTTCCTGTTTTTTTGTGTTCGAAAATATTTGAAAATCAATAAGTAAGCCTTTTTCAGAAAGTTCATTTTCTTTGCAGATTTCTACCTGATCAACAAGAAAATCGATGATAAAGAAAAACGGAACTTTCTGCCGTGAAAGTTCGTCCATTTCCAAAAATTTTTGATGATTCGCTGAAAACATTCCGCAAAAGTAGTTATTGATGTTTACTTTTGCATAAAATTTTTTCAATGCAGGAGAACTATCCACAAAAACCGGGACTCGATTTTATTTTAAAGCAGGCTTTTTTTTACTGGAACAAAACTTTACTATACCAAATTTTATTTACGATAATTTACGGAACTATATTTTTTGCAGTTTCATTTTATATTATGCAGCGATTTGGGATTTATGATCAGTATGCTGAAGCTTTAGAAGATTATTCTAAGGTGGGAATAAGCGGGCTTGAAGAACTAAACGAAAAGTTGGCAGCAATAAGAAATACAGAGAATTTTGCTTATGCTTTGTATGGTTTTATGGCAGTTTCTGCTTTTTTATTTCCTATGAATTTAGGTTTTTTTCAGATTTTCAAAAAAATAGATTTGAAAGAAGATATCGGTATTGGCGATTTATTTGTGGGTTACAACGGGATCAATTTTTTCAGATATGTTTCTTATTTTGTTTTCTGGTATCTGGTTTGTGAGATCCTCAAAATTACACTTATCTTACCTCTTTTCTGGATCATGGTTACAATTTTGGTGGCTCCTTTGATGTTCTTTCATAATAAAACAACTTTCGAAGCTATTTCGCTAAACTGGAAGGCTTTTAAAATGTATTTTCTCGAGATTTTAGTCTGTACGATTGTAGCTGTATTATTTAAGTACATCGGGTTTGCCTTATTTTTTGTTGGCGCTTTGCTTACTTTTCCTTTCTGGAATGCGATGATATATTCACTTTACAAAACAATTTTTAACGAAAAAAGCTAAAGTTTTTACATTATCTGGTGTTTTTGTTCTTAAATAAATTAAATTTGAGAAACATTAAAAATTAAACACCATGTCAGAATTTAACGAATTTGATCAACAGGGATCTGTTCCTGAAAGAAGTACAGGCTCCATTATTTCTCATGCTTTCGAAATGTATAAAGGCGTTTTTCTTTATGGTCTCGTGGCAATGATCATTTATCTTATAGGAGATTTTGTTATTCAATCAATTTCCGGATTTGGTTCCTGGACGAACTACAGTGATTTCAAAGATTTTGATGAAGATTCTTACAGAGAACTTTTACTTAATCGTCCCGGAGTAAGTTTATATTACTCATTTGCCGGAGTATTGAGCATTCTTCTTTCTCCACTTTATGTGGGATTAATTTACATTACCAATAAATTTAATACTAAAACTCCAATCGAGTTTACTGATCTTTTTATTGGTTACCGTCAAAATTTAGGAAATATTTTGTTGTATAGTCTGATTACCAATATTATTTTATTTATAGCGGCAATGCTTTGTTTGCTTCCTGTAGTTTTTGTTTTTCCTTTATTTTTATTAGGCTATCCTATTTTGTTATTTGAAAATGCAAATGCGATGGATGCGCTTTCGAAAACCTTTAATATCGCTAAAGAAAACTATAGTGTTTTCTTGGGAACCGGACTTTTAAGTGTCATTATCAGTATAGCGGGAATCGTTTTATGTTGTGTTGGTATAATTTTTACTGCACCGTTTATTTATATTGCCATGTATTCGCTATACTGTGCATATTTAGGTAAACCACGACAAATAACATACAATAAATGACACCACACCACAAAGAAAACCAGATCAGCAGTGTAGTTATAAAACAGATCTTTTTGCTTGCCATTATTTTGATTTTGGCGGCATTAATCTGTTTTAATCTTGCTATGTTTATTCCTTCTGTTTTAGGAGCGATTACCATTTATGTAGTCTGCAGAAAATACAACCTTTACTTACAGGAAGAAAAAAAATGGAAACCTTGGGCTTCTGCTTTGGTTTTGATGTTGGCGAGTTTAATTGTGATTATTCTTCCGATATATTTTATTGCAGATTTACTCATTGAAAAATTAGGAAATGCGCAGGCGTACATGACCAAATTCAACGTATTTGTTGATAAAATTCATGATTTTGTTTATTCAAAAACTCAGGTGGATCTTTTGAGCAAAGAAAATATGACGAAGCTGAAAGATTCGGCTGGGCGTTTTTCTACAAAAGCTTTGAGCGGAACATTTAATACCCTGACTGTGATTATGTCAATGTATTTTATCCTCTATTTTATGTTTGAAAAGCCAAGGCTTTTTGAAAGGATCTTAGCTTCTGCGGCACCGTTGAAAAGAGCCAATGTATCTTTAATAGGAGAAAAAATGAGAAAGCTGATCATGGCAAATGCAATCGGACTTCCCGTTGTAGCATTGGGGCAGGGAATTATTGCAATGATAGGATATTTTATTTTTGGTGCGCCAAGTCCTATTTTATTATTTGCTTTAACGGCTGCAGCATCAATGATTCCGGTTGTAGGAGCTGCGATTGTATATGTTCCGATCTGTATTTTTATGATTGCTGAAGGGCAGACCGGGCCTGGAATTGGTCTCGGAATTTATTGCCTGATTGTAGTAGGTTTAACGGATAATGTCCTTCGTTTCACTTTGCTTAAAAAACTTGAAGATATCCATCCTTTAAATACGGTTTTCGGAATCATTATGGGTATGAGTCTTTTTGGGTTTATGGGATTGATTTTTGGGCCTATTTTAGTATCATTTACCTTGCTTTTGATTCAGGTATACCGAAATGAGTTTTCGGATGACGAAACGCCTGAACTCCAACTTTCAGAAAAAGATAAGAATGAAGATCTTGAAAATAAAATAGATTTGATAGTTTAAAAATGGAGCAGGGAATAAATCCTGAGATTTTACAGGAAATATGTGTCGTAAAAATGCCTTTCGGTAAGTATAAAGATACCATTTTAGCTGATCTTCCAATCAGCTATCTTGAATGGTTCCACCGAAAAGGAATGCCGCCGGGAAAACTGGGAATGCAGCTTTCTACGATTTATGAAATAAAATTAAATGGTCTGATGGATCTGTTGATCCCGATTCGTGGTGGAAAAGTGAATTATGAAAAACCTAAAACGAAGATTTATAAGTTTTAGAATTTGGGCGGTTCCGTAGGAACCGCCCAAAATCAACTTTTCAAAGCAGCAATTTCATCTCTTAGCTTTGCCGCTTTTATAAAATCTAAATTCTTCGCGGCAGACTCCATTTCTTTTTGTTTTTGAACGATGATTTTCTCTACATCTTCAGAAGAATAACTTGCTTTTGTTTCGGCAACTTTTTGTACAATTTCTTTTTGAGTGTATCTTTCGTCTGGAAAATCTTTACTTCTTCCGACAAGATTTTCGGAGATTTTTTTATTTAATGCGGTCGGAACTTTGCCATGCTCTTCATTATAGGCTATTTGTTTTGCACGGCGATATTCGGTTTCATCTAATGTTGCCTGCATCGATTTCGTAATTTTGTCAGCGTACATGATTGCTCTTCCGTTGATATTTCTTGCGGCACGACCTACGGTCTGAATCATTGATCTTCTGCTTCTCAACATACCTTCTTTATCGGCATCCAAAATCGCCACCAAAGAAACTTCCGGTAAATCTAAACCTTCTCTTAGTAAATTAACGCCAATTAAAACATCAAATACGCCTAAACGAAGATCCTGCATGATCTGAATACGTTCCAAAGTTTCAACATCAGAATGAATATATCTTGTTCTGATTCCGAATTTTGTAAAATATTTCGTCAATTCTTCCGCCATTTTCTTGGTTAAAGTTGTCACTAAGACTCTTTCGTCAATTTCGGCTCTCTTATTGATCTCCTCCATTAAATCATCAATCTGATTAATGGTTGGTCGGATTTCAATAATCGGATCTAAAAGTCCTGTTGGACGAATAATTTGTTCAATATATTCTCCACCTGTTTTTTCCAATTCATAATCTGCAGGAGTTGCGGAAACATAGATGACCTGATTCTGAATGGCTTCAAATTCCTCAAATTTTAAAGGTCGGTTATCCATTGCAGCGGGAAGTCGGAAACCATATTCTACCAAAGCTTCTTTACGGCTTCTGTCGCCGCCATACATCGCATGAACTTGTGGAACGGTAACATGGCTTTCATCGATTACCATTAAAAAATCTTTCGGAAAATAATCTAAAAGACAGAAAGGCCTAGTTCCGGGAAGCCTACCGTCAAGATAACGCGAGTAATTTTCAATTCCTGAACAGTAACCCAATTCTTTGATCATTTCAAGGTCGAGTTCGGTTCTTTCCTGAAGTCTTTTTGCCTCTAAAGGTTTCTCAATGGATGAAAAGAAATCCACCTGCTTTACCATGTCATCCTGAATATTTTTGATAGCTCCGTTCAATGTCTCCTTGGAAGTCACGAAAAGATTTGCCGGGTAGATCTGAATCTGTTCAAAATTTGACGTTACATTTCCAGAAACAGGATCAAAACTCTGAATTTTTTCAATTTCATCTCCAAAAAACTGAATTCTTACGCCGTTATCTGCATAAGCAGGAAATACATCAATCACATCACCTTTTACTCTGAATGTGCCTCTCTGGAAGTCCCCTAATGTTCTGGAATATAATGCGTTAACTAAAGAATGTAATAGTGCGGTTCTTGTGGTTTTTTCTCCGATTTCAAGTGAAATTAAAGATTTATGAAATTCAGTAGGATTTCCGATACCGTAAATACATGAAACGGAAGCTACAATCAAAACATCTCTTCTTCCTGAAAGTAAACTGGCCGTTGCAGAAAGACGAAGCTTCTCAACTTCTTCGTTAATGCTTAAATCTTTCTCGATATAAGTTCCCGAACTTGCAATATAGGCTTCCGGTTGGTAATAGTCGTAGTAGCTCACAAAATATTCCACCGCATTTTCAGGGAAAAACTCTTTGAATTCCATGAAAAGCTGAGCCGCCAAAGTTTTGTTGTGCGCCAAAACCAAAGTTGGTTTCTGCGCATTATTCACCACATTGGCAACGGTAAAAGTTTTCCCGGAACCGGTAACTCCCAATAAAGTCTGGTATTTTTCCCCGATTTCAATACCATTGGTCAATTTTTCAATTGCTCCCGGCTGATCTCCTGTAGGTTTATATTCTGATTGAAGATTGAATTTCATACTTCAAATTTAGGAAATAAAAAGATGTTGGGAAGTAGAGTAAAGTCATAATTTTTTTCTTTAAAACGTCTAATATTTTATTCAGCTCGATTATGACAATTAACTATTTATTTTATTAAAAAACTGATTGTCCGCAGTATGCTATAATTAAATGCTGTTTTCTGTAATCATGATTGTTTCTTACCACAAAGTACACTAGGATTATCCACAAAGCTCAACTATTGTGTTCTTTGTGAAATCTTTTGTGCGCTTCGTGGTTAAAATCCAAGTATGATAATAACGGATATTTAATTTTAAAAATTAAACCGCAAAGCATCAACTTCACGGTTATAAAAAATATCTATTCGAAATAATATTTTTATTGCGTTTTCTTATAAATTTCAAAATTCATTGTTAATGGCAATTTGTATTGATAAGCCACGGTTTTACCATCTGCTATGGCCGGTTTCCAAGTTACATCCTGATTGGCTAGCTTTATAACACGGTGTGCTTCACTGTTGAACTTTTCGTTTTCGCCTGATGCCTTAATGTCTCTTACTTTACCGTTCTCGTCTACAACAAAGGTTATTGTTGTTTTTACAGTTCCTTCATCTCCTTTAAAAACAGAACCATCAAAATTCGCTGCAACAAGACTTCTCAGCTTATTTGCTCCTCCCGGAAATTCTGCAGGCGTAAGATTGGCTTCTTCTCCATAAGCAACATTTTGTATCTTTTTTTCTTCAGATTTTTTTGCTTCAACATTTCGTTTTACGGGAATAGTATCTTTTCCTTTAATGAATGCTTTTGCTTTAAAGCCCATGAAGACCTTTTCTTTTTCATTTCGATAATCTTCAAAATATTTGTTTGTCATTAAGTTTACCTGATAAGGCTCCGGATTTTTTGCACTTATTGCATTAGGATATCTTTTGCTTACAGATTGATGCGAAAAGTCTTGTGGCTTATACTTTTTAAGATTCTGATTTTGCGTTTTCTTACCATCAATCCACAAACCGTATTTCTTTGTGTTCATAAAATCATTGAGTTGATTTTGACTTACCTCTACTTTTTCAGATTTTTTTATATTGAAAAAATACAAAGGAGTTTCAGCCTGCTGTTCTTTTGTAAGCTTAAAATATAGTTCCTGCAACTTTGCACGATCTTCTAAACTAATTTTTCTATCAAATTCAGCATATTTTTTCTGTTCCAAGAGATTACTATATTTTTTGATAATCTGGTTGTACTCGGTTGAAGGATCATTAGAAAATATTCCAGGAGTTGCCTTCTCCTCAATTTGAGCTGAAAAATCATGATTCTCTTTCGCGTAAGTTTTTTCTGCAAAAACGATTGCTAAAACAGCAAAAGCAGGAATCGCAAGATATTTTTTTGCTTTTGCAAATTTTGAATTTTTACTTGTCATCATTGTAAATCTTTTTTTAGTGTTATTAAAATTGAATTGGTGAATCAATGGGAGGTTTTGTTGTTTTAAAATTTCCTGTAAAATCATCTCCCGGTATTTTTTTACATTTTTATTTTGAGAGATTACGCTCTCATCGGCGATAAACTCATGGTTGTTGAGCATCGCTTTTTTGTAGAAATACACAAACGGATTGAACCAGAAAACGGCTTTTATAATTTCCACAAAAAGAATGTCTGCAGAATGTTTTTGTTTAATATGAATTTCCTCATGGAGAAAAATGGTATCATCAATTTTTGAATCCTTGAAATAATTTTCTGAAAGATAAATCGTATTCCAGAAACTGAAAGGGGCTAAGTCTTTTTCAAGGAGAACGATTTTTCTATTTTGATATATTAGATTTCTTCCCTTCAATCTTTTGATTTTCAAAACAGAATGCATCATTTTTAAAACTAAAATTCCTGTGATAATAAAGTAAGCAATTACCAAAAAATTTGTGAAATTAAAGCTTTCCTTTTGGTCTATAATCTGAGTTTCTAATATGGGCTGTCCGGTTTCTTCTGTAAAGACCGTCTCCTGATTTTCTTGTTGAAGCTGTTTTGTTTCAATCGTTGCGAAAGGAATGCAAAGTGAAAATAGCAAAGCCGATAATAAATAGAAACGGTTGAATATAAATGTTCTTTCTTTTGCCAGGAATAAATAATAAAGTCCCAGCAAAGCTCCTGAACAAAGGATCATTTTTAAAAGAATTATTTCCATGACTAACCTTTTATTTCTTTATCGATAATATCACGAAGTTCTTTCAGTTGTTTCTGCGTCAGCTTTGAATTTGATGTAAAAAACGAAGCAAACTGCGTCACAGAGCTGTTGAAAAAACGGTCAATCATAGAAGTCATTTCTTCCTTGAAATATTCACCTTTTGCTACTTTCGGAAAGTATTCGCGTGAATTTCCATACAGTGTAAAGCCTACCAAATCTTTATTCTGCATTCTTTTTAGCAGTGTTGCAACAGTTGTTGCTGCAGGTTTCGGCTCAGGATACGTTTCCAGAATATCTTTCATGAATGCTTTTTCTTTTTCCCAAAGAATATCCATTAAAGTTTTTTCGGAATTGGTCAGTTTTATCTCGTTCATATTCTACAATATTTCATTTCGTTCTACAAATGTAGAATAAAAATTTAACTGTGCAAATGTTTTTATGGCATTATTTTTCCACTTTATACAAAAACCTCTTTTAATATTATTATGAAAAAACTACTCTTACCCATTTTACTGGCTTCAGCAACCACGATTGTTTCGTGTCAGGGAAAAGGAAAACCCAGCGAACCATCTGCAAAAGAAGAAAAACCGAATACAGATTACAAACCTGCTTTTGAAGGACAGACTAGAATTAAGCCTGTTAAAACTACTACAGCATTTAATGTTGAGGTTTTAACTAAAGATTTAGGCAAACCATGGGGAATCATCAATTTGCCCGACGGAAAGTTTTTAATTACTGAAAAAACAGGATTTATGAATGTTGTTTCTGCAGACGGAAAACAGATTTCAAAAATTGAAGGATTTCCAAAAGTAGATTCCAAAGGGCAGGGTGGAATGCTTGATGTTGCTCTTGACCCTGATTTTAAAAGCAATAACATCATTTATTTTTGCTATTCTGAACCTTATACAGGTGGAAATCACACTGCAGTTGCCAAAGGAAAATTATCAGCAGACATGAAAAACATTTCTGATGTAAAAGTGATTTTCCGTGCCACACCAACCTATGACGGCGATAAACACTACGGAAGCCGTTTGGTTTTTGATAAAGACGGAAATCTTTTTGTAAGTACCGGTGAAAGATCAGATAAAGAAACCAGAGTGTACGCACAGAAAACAGATAATTATTTAGGTAAAATTTTAAAAATTACCAAAGACGGAAAACCAGCTCCGGGAAATCCATTTATCGGAAAAGATGGCTATAAACCTGAAATTTATGCATTTGGAATCCGCAGTCCGCAAGGTTTGGCTTTGGATGAAAAAGGTCAGCTTTGGGATATCGAAATGGGACCGAGAGGCGGAGATGAAATCAATCTCATCCAACCCGGGAAAAATTATGGATGGGGTGACGTCACCTACGGAATTGAATACAATGGAGAGAAAATAAATAACGGAACAACGCAAAAAGCAGGAACTGAGCAACCTGTTTATTACTGGGATCCCGTAGTTTCCCCAAGTGGAGTTACATTTTACACAGGAAATATTGATGAGTGGAAAAATAATTTATTTATTGCCTGCCTTAGCGGCCAACATATCAACAGAATTGTATTGAAAGACAATAAGGTTGTTGGCGAAGAAAGACTTCTATTAGACCAGAAAGAAAGATTCCGTGATGTTTTGAGCGGAATGGACGGGAATTTGTATGGTGTGACCGACAGCGGAAAACTGTATAAAATTTCTAAGAAATAAATGTCTAGAAAAGAGTCACGAAGTGACGACTTTCTACAGGATAGGATGCAATCCTATCAACATTAAATAAGAATCAAATCATATGCAATTTGGGCGCAAAATCTTCGATTTTGCGCCCAAATTTTTATTTTAAAAAACAATTAAGCTTCTTCCAAATGAACGGTAAAGTGTCTTAAAATTTCAGGTTCCCAAGTAATATTGTATCCTTTTGAAATTTCGTTTCTTCTTTCGTACACATTTTTTACCGCAGCTGCAATATAATCCATGTGATTGTTCGTGTACGTTCTTCTCGGAATTGCCAAACGAACCAATTCTAATTTCGGATAACGGTTTTCTCTTGTTTCAGGATCTCTGTCTGCCAATAAAGTTCCGATTTCCACCGTTCTGATTCCTGCTTCTTTGTAGATCTCAAGACCTAAAGTCTGCGCAGGATATTCTTCACGCGAAACATTGGGTAAGAAATTTAAAGAATCAATGAAAACAGCGTGACCACCAATCGGCTTCTGTACAGGAATTCCGTACTCGATTAATTTATTTCCAAGATATTCAACCTGAGAAATTCTGCTTTCCAGATACGCAAATTCTGTTGCTTCATCTAGTCCGACAGCCAAAGCAGCCATATCTCTTCCTGCCATTCCGCCATACGTGATAAAACCTTCAAAGATAATCGTGAAATTAGATGCTTTTCTGAAAACTTCTTCGTTGTTCAATGCAATAAACCCACCGATGTTTACCAATCCGTCTTTCTTTGAACTCATCGTCATACCTTCTCCGTAAGAAAACATTTCTTTACAGATTTCTTTGATGCTTCTGTTTTCCTGTCCGGCTTCTCTTTTCTTGATGAAATAAGCATTTTCTGCAAATCTGGCAGAATCAAAAAATACAGGAATTCCGTATTGGTCTGAAAGTTCTTTTACTGCTTTCATGTTTTCAAGAGAAACAGGCTGTCCTCCTGAAGAATTACAGGTAATCGTTACCAAACAGAAAGGAATCTGCTCTTTCGGATGAGATTTGTAAACTTCTTCCAGTTTTTGAAGGTTGATATTTCCTTTGAATGGATGAAGGTCATTAATATCAAAAGCCTCATCAATGGTACAGTCGATTGCGTGCGCTTTTCTGATTTCGATATGTCCTTTTGTGGTGTCAAAATGGGAGTTTCCGGGAATTACATCTCCGTCTTTTACCAAAACCGAAAACAAAACGTTTTCAGCAGCTCTTCCTTGGTGAGTTGGCAATAGATATTTGAAACCTGTGATACTTTGTACTGTGTTGTGCAGTTGTTCGAATGAGCGAGAACCTGCATAACTTTCGTCTCCGGTCATCAATGCTCCCCATTGTCTGTCAGACATCGCTCCTGTCCCAGAATCTGTTAAAAGATCAATATAAACCTGTGAAGACTTTAGGTTAAATAAATTGAATTTAGCATCTTTCAGCCATTGTTCTCTCTCTTCTCTCGTAGACTGACGGATTTCTTCCACCATTTTGATACGAAACGGTTCTGCATATGGTAATTCCATGTGATATATTTTTTAGATTTATTAAAGAAAAATTTAATTGAAAATGAATTCAATCATCAGATGTATTTAAAGAAATAAAAAAGAACTTTATTCAGGAGCTTTAAATATATTTTCATCCGAATGAAAACCTGCAACGCCACCGCTTACTGCAAATTTCATTGCCGAAGCAGCAGTCATTCCGACCACAGGTTTTATATTCTTTTCTTCTGTAATAATTACCCAGCCGGAAATTGCATACGAATGCGGAAGATAAACTGCCACATAATTGTGTTTTTCAACATCTGCCATTTCTTTTTGGGTTAAAAAACCGATTCTCCAGATTTCAGGATTTTCGTTGGTTTTTACCCAAACCGGATCACTGAATTTTTTCTTGTCTCCGACGAATGAAGACATCACATCTTTTGTTGGCGAATAGATATGTTTGATGCCCGGTGTTTTTTCTAAAAGTCTGTCAACCGCATCCACAAAAAATCTGCCGACTACAAACTTGTTTCCTAAATAGCCCAATAAAGCTGTTAGCAATAAAGTTGATAAAAAAACCAACCCCGGAATTTCTCTTGCTACCGACGGAATAATATTATCAATGGAAGTAATGACCGACCAGATCACGAAAATTGTCAGTCCGATCGGACCAATAATAATCAATCCCTGAAAAAAGTTTTTCAGGAATGCGTTGGTCATGCTTTCAAAAGTCGGTTTTTTCAAATGTTTATCCGTGTATTGATTCTTTATTTCCGTAAGACTGAATGATTTTTGCTTCATATTCCAGCCACTCTTCCCATCTTTTATTTACCTGTTCTGCGTCGCCGAGTTGTCTTGCAAATCCGATAAAAGTGGTGTAATGATTGGCTTCAGAAATCATCAGTTCTTTATAGAATGTTTTTAATTCTTCGTCTTTAATATTTTCTGTTAAAACTTTAAATCTTTCACAGCTTCTGGCTTCAATCATTGCAGCAAAAAGCATTTTGTCTATAATTAATGTGTCTCTGTTTCCTCCTTTCTGTATGAAATTTACCAATTCGTTCACATAATCATCTTTTCGGGTTCGCCCAAAAGTGTAGCCTCTTTTAATAATAATCTGATGAACCTGATTAAAATGCTCCAGTTCTTCCTGAGCAATCGCCAAAAGTTCCGTTACAATTTCCGGATATTCCGGAAGCATCGTGATCAGTCCGATCGCATTGGTTGCTGCTTTTTGCTCGCACCAGGCATGATCGGTTAAAATTTCCTGTAGATTTCCTTCTGCAATATTTGCCCATCTCGGATCGGTGGGAAGCTTCAGCTTAAACATGACTTAAAAAATTTCTGTAAAATTAAAATAATTTGTAATAAGATTGAGCGTTTTTATTTTCACGCTCAATGTTTTTGTTATTTTAACGCAAAGGTCGCAAGGTTTTTTGGAATACTCTACGCATATTTTTTAAGTTCGCAAAGGCGTTTCACTCAGCCAAGAACACAAATGTTTAATATTTTACATTAAAAGTTTCAAAATTACTTCGAAGCGGTTTTTAATCTTAAAAATTCCAAAATTTTCCAGCCGAATGCATCAAATTTCTTTAAACCTGTTGCGATAATGAAGGCTAAAATTACATTCACTATATAAATTAAAACCATTAAAATCCACCACGGCATATTTTCTTTTAAAGGAACAACCAAGAAATAAACCAGTGACGAGCTGATTCCCTGCCCGAAGTAGAAAAAAATAGCATTTTTACCGATGTGAGTAATGAAATTTTCTTTTGTAATTTTTAATCTATTATATAACACAAATAAGGTTGTCAAAGAAAATAAAGACCAAATAATATAAGGTATTTTCGGCGGGAATTTTTGCTTATTGATTTTAAAGAATATATCATTTCCAAAATACCAGAACATCCAGATCAGTGCAGCAGCGACCAATCCGTAAAGTACAGGAATTATTTTTGTCGGAATTGTTTTTCCTTTCATTTTATTGGCAACCAGAAATACAGTCATATAAAATGCTACATAACCGACTTGTCCGTTCGGATATATTTCCGGGAAAATGTTGAATAATAAAGTTAGGGCAATGCAGATTGCGATAAACCAATTGATGTGTTTTGGGAAAAATCTTAAAATTAAAACTCCGAAAACCGTTAAAATAAAATAAACTTTAAGATACCAGAAACTTCCCATCACCACCGGAAAAGTGTCTGCATTGGTATATTCATGCAAATACCAATTTCCCAGATTTTGCCATTGTGGAGCGGTAGAAATACTTGTTGCCGCATATTTCGAACCGAAAGTAGAGTAGAAATTCTGCAGCCATTCGAGTGAGAAAAAAGTGAGGCCAAAAATTTTAAAGAAATAATCTAAAAAGAACAGCAACGTTACAAAAATCATGTAGGTAATCTGTAGTTTCAGTAATCTGTAAAACGTTTTTTCAATATTGGAACCTGAAGTGATTCCGCTTAAGGCATAAAACAGCGCAACATCAAAAACCAATGAAAATACTCTCAGCTCAGGAATAATATAAAATTGTCCCGACCAAAATGCGGTATGGATAAAAATAATGGAAAGGGTTGCTAATCCTTTAGCAAAATCAATGTAGAGATCTCTGTTCATCTAATTGTGGAATAATTTTCCAAAAGTACAAATAAAACAAGAGCGATTTAATTTCAGTTGATTTATTCAAACTTTAAAAGGTAAAAAACAAAAATTATAATATAGAAATACTTATCTTGAATCGTTTTAAAAGAAAAAATAGAAAAATTCTCAAAATCATATTGTTAGTGACTAAAAAATCATTACATTTGCACCTCGAATTAACTAAAAATTTATAGACAATGTTTGCAATTGTAGAAATAGCAGGGCTTCAATATAAAGTTGAGCAAGACCAGAAGTTGTTTGTGAACCGTTTGAAAGGAGATAAAGGAGGGAAAGTATCTTTCGATAAAATCTTACTTACTGTAAACGGAGCAATCACTGTAGGCGCCCCAGCTGTAAACGGAATCACTGTAGAGGCAGAGATCTTAGACCATGTAAAAGCTGATAAAGTAATCGTTTTCAAAAAGAAAAGAAGAAAAGGTTACGAAGTGAAAAACGGTCACAGACAATCTCTTACTCAGATCAAGATCACTGGTATTACAGGATTTGATGGTAAGAAAGCTGAAAAACCAGCTAAGAAAACAACTAAAAAAGCTGATGCTGAAGCAGCAGAAAGCGCAGAATAATTTAAACCAAAAAACCTTAGAATAAAATGGCACACAAGAAAGGAGTTGGTAGTTCCAAAAACGGTAGAGAATCTCACTCTAAAAGATTAGGCGTGAAAATTTTCGGTGGACAAGACGCTATTGCTGGTAACATTATTATCAGACAAAGAGGTACTCAACATCACCCAGGTGAAAATGTTGGTATGGGTAAAGATCACACTTTGCACGCTCTTGTTGACGGTAAAGTAGTTTTCAGAAAGAAAGCAAACAACAGATCTTACGTATCTATTGAACCAAACGCATAATTAAAAAGCGTTTTATAAAAATAAAATCCTCAGCATTTTTGTTGAGGATTTTTTATGCTTTATGAGTTTTTAGATTTCTTTTCTTGCAGCTTAGATAGAAATAATATTTCTAAAACGCCAATTGACCACCAGACTGGATATTTAAATATTAGATACCAAAGATTAAAGCCATCAACTATTGTAAATTTTTTATAAATGTTTCTGGTTTCAATTGTGTTTGATAGATAAGGGATTAATATAAAGAAGAGTAAGAATGTAGATGTTTTTGTAAAGTGATTTATCTTAATGCTTTTTCTGTTTCGAAATATATAAATGTTGATTATACTATTAAAATAAGGAAAGCAATATCATAATATGTAAATGACATAAAAGGCTTTGCTGGTTCATTAAAGAAATACATTGTCAAAAGAATTAAAATCCAAACTGGAAACCTGCTTTAATTCCAAACTTCGAAGCATCCGGTCGGTCTAAATAATTTCCTCTCCAGTTGAAATCTACCCTGAAAATTCTGATATTTCCGAAACCAATATTTTCGATACCAAAACCATATTCGTAATAGATCTGCTGATCAGGTGCAGAATACTTCAGATTATCTACATTGATATTTTTCGAAGCATCGCTTAAAGATCCGTAAGCCCCTCTGATAAAGGCAACTTCTCTCAATTTCAATTTCTTGATTAAAGGAATGAAAGACAGGATTTTGCCATTAAAATGATGCTCAATATGCATTGTTGAGTATGTGTCGGCAACAAATTCATAATAATTCAGCTGGGCAAAAGTATTGGGAACGATTCCGTAAGATTGGTTTCCGGGTATGATATTCTGTAAAGCCAAAGGAACCGTATCAAAGTTTTTTCCTGCCTCAAAACTAAATAAAGTTTTGCCCCAACTTCCTAAAAGAATAGGTTTGTAAAACATGAACTGCAGTTTATTATAATTAAAATCTGCATTAAACAGGCCTTCAATACCTCTCGTATATTTTAAAACAATCGTTGGTGCTAAAGTTCCGTGCTCGTATCGGTCAACTCCGGTTTGTGAAAACTTCGCTCCTGGTCTTGCAATGAAACTGATTGTTACTCTGGAGTCGTTTGTTGTTTTTCTTAAGTCACCGTTTCTGTAATACATAAGATTAAACCCATCAGGATTAGCCGATTTAATGCTTTGCAATGTTCCGTCTACTCTTACCTGAAAGTTTTTCCAGGGTTCAATAGAGGTGAAGAAACTGGTTTGGTTTACCGAACTTAAAGATGCATTTTCTCCTCTTGCAAAAACGGTTGAAGAAGCAAATGAACGAGATAAAATTCCGTCTTCTGTCGTCAGTTGTACTCCAAGCTGAGTAATGTCTCTTTTCGTTCCCCCACCGATCATAAAACGGTTAACTCTGTTAAACATATAACGTCCTTCAACGCCGTATTTGAATTGTTTATCTTTAAAGCCATAAGCGTTATAAAACTCAACTCTCCAAGGATCATTTTGCGTGAAATAGGTTCTTGCTCCCAATCTTATTCTATCGCCTTCTACTTCATTTTTACCGTAAATTGAGGTGATGGGGCCCAAATCGATTCCTTTGGTCACATTATAGTATCTTGAAGCTAAAGTTTCAGTCAATTTTACGATCCTGTTGAATTTTGGAGTGTGCTGCAGTTTATCAAGCATTTCGTATACACCCTGTTCCTGTTTTGAAAGTGAATCAGGTCTTGCAGTTGCCCAGAATGCTTCATCTTTGTCTACAAACCGATCATCATATTCTTCTTTTCTTCTGGTGAAAACAGAATCTGCCAAAGGTTTATTAAAATCATACTCAGAATAATCTACAGATCGTTTGGCAATGATGCTTTTTGCACTTTTCTTTTTTGAAAACGGCGTCATCTCAATTTCTGTAACGAATTTTTTTGGAAGAAAAGTTTCGTCATCCGGATTGTCATATTCCAATTCGGTTGAAATTGCGTTGATGAAATTAACATTGATCTTATTTGTAGATTTTAAAGTAGCTCCTAAAACCGCATAAGAATCGGTGTCGATATAAAGATAACCCTGAAATGCCAAAACCTCAGTTCTTCTTGGTTGATACCTTATTTTGTAGGCATTTTCTCCGTTCACCGAAATAGTATCCACTAAATTATAATCATACGTGCTGAAACCATCGGTTCCGACAGGACTTGGAAATCCGATATCGAAATAATTTAAGGTGTTATCGTAAATATTGATGTCACGATAAAGGTTTTTAGCAGTAAGAGTAATGACCTGATTGTCTTGAAATCCCGATGTTTTTTGTGCAACTAAAAGCCTCTTATTCTTTTTATTTGGTTTGTTTTCTCCAAAATTCTGATAAATGGATTCGTTGAGAAATACAGGAAGTGCCATTTTCCCGCTGGCTGTAGAATCTGCGTAATCAAAAATAAAATCTAGCTTATTAAAGATTTTGCGATTCATAAAGGTGCTGTCGAGATTGTTGGCGTCAAACTGAATCTTTTCGTATTCTTTATAAGTGTAAGTATTGAACTTTTCCAAGCCGTTGTTTCGCTTGCGCTTCCATACTTCCTGCATGATTCGGTAAGCAGGGTTTTCTTTTTTACTCTTGTATTTCGTTTTCTCGTTATGAATCACTACTTCTTCAATGCTGCTTACTTTTTCCTGAGAAAGTTTTATAATTAAATTATTGGCATTGTCAGTGGAAATATCTACAGTTTCAAATGCATAGCTTTTCCTTGAAAATTTTAATTTATAAATGATAGAATCAGATTGAACGGTAAAATTGCCGCTTGTTGTTGTAAGCGCTGATTTTTGGCTTTCATTAATGAAAATTTCAACACCACTGATTTCCTTATTGGTTTTTTCGTCAATAATTTTTCCGGAAACTGTAGTTTGTGCTTGTAAGAGTCCTGTAATAAGGAGAGAAATATATAGGAAACAGTATTTTAAAAAGTTGGTTGGCATCATTCGTTTCTTCGAGCATTTAGCTTAAACAAAAAGTGTGCTGATTTGTTGAAAACATAAAATATTTTTATAAAAATTAACAATCATTCACAAAACTGCAAAGGTAACGAAAATAAGCTTATGAATATTGCGCCAATACAACGATTGTTTTATAAAAGTAATAATGATTTTGGATAGATTTAAAAATAAAAAAGACCTACATTTCTGTAAGTCTTTTTTTGCTCCTCCTGCTGGTTCAGCAATTGCGGAAGACCCCTCTGATTAATCCCGAAGTATCGGGACTCTAACCAACTGAGCTAAAATTTCACTTAGTTGTTGATTTTCATCACATAACTTCTCCAAAAACTTTCTGGATTTTTGTTTTTTAATATATCGTTCGAGAGTTATTGCAGTTGTTTTGTCGCTCGAGGCTTCGAAAAGAGCAACTATTTTCCACGGACGAAATTTTCGGGTGAAAGTATTAAAGTCTTCTTGCTGGTTATGTTTCAAAAGCCTTTCAGCCGGAAATTGTGTATAACCGATGTAATATTTGCCTGCTGACTCTGAAAATAAAATGTAGATGTAGTACATAAAAAAACCGTAATCGATTGACTACGGTTTGCTCCTCCTGCTGGGCTCGAACCAGCGACCCTCTGATTAACAGTCAGATGCTCTAACCAACTGAGCTAAGGAGGAATTTGCTTGTTTTAAGTGGTGCAAATATAGGATGAAAAATAATATCAAGCAAATTTTTTCTTGTTGTAATCGGTCATTAGTGCTTATCAGATTATTTTTCAGTAATTTAAAATTGCAAGAAATATGTCATTGTGAGAAATCAGACAAATAAAAAGACTCATATTGCTATAAGTCTTTTGTTTTGGTTGATATTTAAATTTCAAATCTTTTTTAATCTGTTCCGGCTAAAGGGTAAAGTTGGGCAAAATGGGATTTATCATTCTCAATATATTGTAGATTAATCTTATCCGTATTAAAAGTACAGATCAAATAACGATTTGCATTTTGATCTTTATATATTGCTGTTGTATTTTTATCAAAGCTATCTCCATAATATGGCGATGCACCAGAAATTAAATTAAACTTTAGATCTTTTCCTTTAATGCTGAAATATACGTACTTATCATCTTCCGGAATGTATATTTTCGAATAAGCATCAGAATGCATACAGCAGCCTCCGAATGAAACATCTTTTAATAAAATTGAATCTCTCTTTGATATTTCTTCTTTTATTTGCAATGTGTCTGAAGGATTGATGGCGCTTACAAAAATAGCATCCCCAACTTTATCCAGAACATTAGGTTTGATGTTAGTGAAAATTGAATCACTATAAAAAGATAACTCTTTGTTGGTTTCAACTTCAATTTTTGGTGTGTTGTCAGTTGTTATCTTTTCTTCGTTGTCATTTTTTTTGCAAGAAAATAGGATGAAGCATAATGCTGTCAAATGTAAAATTTTTGTTTTCATGATATTTGTTTTTAAAGTGTTATTTCTTAATTATTTTTCCGTCATCAGATATTTTGTAAACAATTGATTCAATTTTTGGCTGATCTTCAGTGTAGCTTATGTCTTCGATTTTTATACTGTCTTTCCAAATTGTAGATGATTTTCTAAACTGTGATTCTGCTGTTTCATCATAGGAAAGATCAATTTTATCGACAATGTTATATTTTTTATCGTAGTTTATCAGCGTTGTAAAAAGCTCATGTTCTCCATCTTGATAACTGACCACATAAGATTCAAAAGCTTGAGAAAAAGGTATTTTATACTTTAAATAAAATTTTTGAGCCTGATGATTTATTTCTTTTAGTGTTAAGAAATTAACCTGAGAAGAATCCAGTATATTTTCTTCTTTAAAATTGTCGAAATTTGTAGAATCGGTGTACGGAAATGAGATGGCTGTTGCAGACGGAAGCTTCAATTCATACTCTGGCTGGGCTGCTGTTTTTGAACTGTCATTTTTTTTACAGCTAAAAAGAAAAAGAATGCACAATAGAAAAAATAATTTCGTTTTCATCGGATTTGGGTTTTATGGTTAGTAGTATGATATTCAAGTTTTGTCAACTTACTGAATAGCTTTTATATGATCTATATAAAAGATCTTAGCATATCAAATGTACATAATTTGTTCATAATCACCGATATAAATTTAAATATTTTATTAGTGCACTGAAATACCAATATCCATCGGCTTTTATCCCTTTCTGTGCAAAAATTGAATAAAATTTTAATTAATAATAAGTTGGAAAGTATTGTTTTTTTCTATTTAAAAAAGAATAATTTTAAAATTCTTAAAAGTGAAACGAATTAAAACAAAAAAAGACCTACATTTCTGTAAGTCTTTTTGCTCCTCCTGCTGGGCTCGAACCAGCGACCCTCTGATTAACAGTCAGATGCTCTAACCAACTGAGCTAAGGAGGAATGTCCTTGTTTTTAAGTGGTGCAAATATAGGACGGATATTTAAACCAAACAAATTTTTTAATTAAAATTTTCAAAAAAATTAAAATTTATTCGTAATGATTTTGAAAATGTCTGCTCCAAAAATCAGTAACATCAAGCCTAACAGGAAGATAACTCCAACCATCTGGGCGTTTTCTAAAACTTTTTGAGGAACCGGTTTACCAACAATCATTTCATATAATGTGAAAATAACGTGACCTCCATCCAATCCGGGAATCGGAATCAGGTTCAAAAATGCCAACCAAACCGAGAACATAGCGGTAAAACTCCAGAACAACGTCCAGTCAATTGATACACTTCCATCTTTCGCTTTATCAACAGGCATATTTTTAATAATTGCCAACGGACCACCTACTTTTTTATATCCCTGTACTTTTGAATTGAAAATCAGTTTAAATTGCTTAACCTGATACGTCAAACTTTCGATACTTCTTGTAAATCCTCTTCCGATCGATTGAGCAAAAGTGAAATGTTTGGTTTCAGCATATTTTGTCAGCTGTTTGTAAGAAGCCAGACCTAAAGTTCCTTCTTTTGAAACCTGTAAAACCAGTGGCTGAACTGCTCCAGCTCTTGAAACCTCAATGTTAAGGTCTTTTCCTGCATTATTTCTTACTACTTCCTGAAATTCGTCGTAATAGGCAATTTTCTTTCCGTTTGCAGAAATTACCTGATCGCCAACTTTTAAACCTGCAGCAGCTGTTTTAGCATTGTATATAGAATCAATTACAGCAGGATATCTTGGTGTAAGGAATGCTTTCGGGTTTTGATCTTTAAATGCTAAAGCTTTTCCGTCGTCATTTGTTGGGAAAGTAACTTCTTTACCGTTTCTCAAAACAGTAATATCGTCACTTAATAATATGTCTAATGAAAGTTTATCAAGATTATTCTGAACTTTTCCGTCAACTTTTAAAATTTTATCGCCATCCTGAAAACCCATTGCTTTTGCAACATGAGTGTAATTCATGGGTGCATTTACTTTAGTACTGTCGAAAACAGTTTCTCCGTTAAAAAACGAAAGGCATCCGTAAATGATCCACGCAAGGAAAAAGTTTACTGTAACTCCACCCATCATGATGATTAGTCTTTGCCAAGCCGGTTTTGCTCTGAATTCCCAAGGTTGAGCCGGTTGCTTTAGCTGTTCGGTGTCCATGCTTTCGTCAACCATTCCGGCGATTTTCACGTAACCTCCGAAAGGAAGCCATCCGATGCCATATTCCGTTTCACCGATTTTCTTTTTAACTACAGAAAACCACGGGTCGAAGAAAAGATAAAATTTTTCTACTTTGGTTTTAAACCACTTTGCGGGTAAAAAATGACCAAGCTCGTGAAGAATTACTAAAATGGAGATGCTCAATATGAATTGAAAGATCTTGATTGCTAATTCCATTAATTGTTTTTAGATTTTAATTTGCAAAGGTAACAATTATCAAAAGGATGCCAAATAAAAAAGCTCCTCGAAATGAGAAGCTTTGTCATATATTGTGGCAGATTTTAGAAATTAAAAGAAACACCTAAGCTTCCGTTGTTTCCAACCTCTGCAAAAACCCCGAATTTATCTGTGAAGAAATACCTTGCACCAATGTGCGCTCCGATTCCGAAATCTCTTCCTAAAACACCCAAATCAACTCCCGGATAAATATCCAATTGCTCCGGCAATTCTAAAGCTTCTCTTAGATGAAAGTTTACTCGCCCGAAAATAAAAACCCTGTTGTCTTTATCGTTGTCTCTGTAATTGTCGAAATACGCATTTCCTCCGGCTCCGATGGAAATAAGTTGATTTAAACCATAGTCATAAGTTGCCGTGATTCCCGTTCCATATCCCCATGCATTAAGTCCTAAATTTACTTTCTGATCACCTTTCCCTATGTAGGCTTGTGCGCTGACTGCTGCTCCCATAGAAAGCATCAACATCAAAACCAATTTCTTCATAAATTTTAATTTTAAATGTTTACTAAAAAATATCCGCAGCAAAAATAAAACCGAAGTCAATTAAAAGGCGTAATTTTATAAAACATTGAATAGAGAATATGAAAATTACAGGATTAAATTTTGACATCGTTTGGAGAGATAAGGCAAAAAATTTCGAATTGATTACCCAGCAACTGGAAAATGAAACTGCCGATCTTTTTCTTCTGCCTGAAATGTTTTCGACAGGATTTTGCATGGATGCTGCTGAAGTTTCAGATAAAAATGAAGAATCTCTGGAATTTTTAAAAAAGATTTCAAAAGAAAAAAATGCAGCTTTTTGCGGAAGTGCTCCGGTTGAGGTAGATGGCAAATTTTACAACAGAATGTATTTTGTAAAACCAGATTCTGAAGTTGTTTATTACGATAAAAGACACTTATTTTCGTTTTCTGGGGAAGATAAAGTCTACACTCCAGGAAAACACAGAGTCATTGTTGAGTATTTAGGAATCCGTTTTATGCTGCAGGTTTGCTATGACCTGAGATTTCCTGTTTTTGTAAGAAATAATGATGATTACGATGCCATTTTATATGTGGCAAACTGGCCTGAAAAAAGGGTGGGAGCTTGGGAGCATTTATTGAAAGCAAGAGCGATTGAGAATCTTTCTTTTGTTTTTGGTTTAAACCGAGTCGGAACCGATGGTAATAATCTTTTGTATCAGGAAAGTTCACACTGTTTTTTTGCTGATGGAAAAGAAATTGCCGAGAAAAATGGAAACCTTGTTACCGCAGAGTTAGATATTAATGAACTGAAAGATTTCAGAGAACATTTTCAGTTTTTGAACGATCGGGATAATTTTGAAATTAAAATTTAGGTTGAGATTGAGGCTGGAAAATCCCACAGATTACACAGATTTTCACAGATGAATGAGAATAAAGATCTGTGTGAATCCGTGAAATCTGTGGGAGTAAAATTATTTTTTAAATTTAAGGTAATTCTTAGTCTCAACATTAAATATACTTTTCCAAAAGTTGAATCAATGTATTCACATCATGTACACCGCTTTCTTTATACAACAATTCTCCGTTTTTGAAAACCGCTAAAGTCGGAACTCCTCGCACTCCATATTGAGAAGCGATTGCGGGATACTGATCAACATCTATTTTCACAATTCTTGCGCCTTCACCTATATTTTCTTTCACTGTTGTTAAAACAGATGACTGCACTTTGCAAGGTTGACACCAGGTTGCGAAAAAATCAATCAGTACCGGTCTTTCCGAATTGATGAGTTCCTGAAATTTTTGTGACATTGTAATTAATTTTTTAGATTCTGAATGGCTTTTACATTTTGAAGGCTCGTTCCGTCATAAACTTCCACGCCGTTTTTCTTAAGAATTTCTACAGCTTGGTCAGCCTGAATTCCCTTGTTGCAAAATACAACAACTTTCTTGCCTTTTAATTCGCTGCTTCTGTTTTCTATTTCCGCTAACGGAATATTGATGGCATTTTCAGCCGTTGCTTCTGCAAACTGTTCCGGAATTCTTACATCAACCAAAGTTACATCCGGGCTTTTTACAATTTCAATAATATTTTCGTTTGTACTTATAGCCGTATTTTGAGTTTTGCAGGAAAATATAAGAAAAGAAAAAATCAAAAAGTAAAATATTTTCAGTTTCATTTTACAGAGTTTTTGTCTGACAAACAAAATCTGAAACCGGAAATTTTTCCGTTTTTTTAATTCCGTTAAAGCCACCTTCTATTTCAGTAAAGTTTCTGATTCCGTGCGAGTTAAGGATGCTTGCTGCAATCATGCTTCGGTAGCCTCCTGCGCAATGTAGAAAGAAATGCTCAGAATCATCAATCGTGGAAACCCAGTCACTGATTGTGTCTAAAGGTCTGCTGTAGGCATTGTTAATATGTTCTGCAGAATATTCTGAGATTTTTCTTACATCAATCACTTTTGAATTTTCATTAAAGGCTTCAGCAAATTCAGAAGGAGAAATTCTTTTTATTTCGTCAGTTTCTTTACTGGAGTTTTTCCAGGTATCAAATCCACCTTTTAAATATCCTAAAACATTATCAAAACCCACTCTGCTTAATCTTGTAATGACTTCCTCTTCAGTTCCTTCGTCAGAAATCAGTAATAAAGGATGTTTTACGTCAACAATTAAAGTTCCTACCCATGGTGCAAAATCTCCTTTCAATCCGATGTTAATTGAATTCGGAACAAAACCTTTGTGAAATTCTACAGGGCTTCTTGTATCTAAAATCAAAGCTCCGGTTTCTTCAGCAAAACTCTCAAAATCTTCTACCGAAACAGGGTTTAAACCTTTATTCATGACATCATCAAGACTTTCGTAGCCGCCTTTGTTCATGGCAACATTCATCCCGAAATATTTCGGTGGAGCTGTTAAACCATCAAGAACTTCTTTTACGAAAGATTCTTTATCCGGTTGATTTAGAGCGTAATTGGTTCTTTTTTGGTTTCCAAGGATATCAACAGTCTCTTTCTGCATATTTTTTCCGCAAGCTGAACCCGCTCCGTGTGCCGGATAAACGGTAATGCTGTCATCCAAAGGCATAATTTTAGTATGTAAACTGTCGTATAGAATTCCGGCAAGGTCTTCCTGAGTTACGCTTCCCGCTTTCTGAGCCAGGTCCGGTCTTCCAACATCGCCTAAAAATAAAGTGTCTCCTGTGAAAATTGCAGTTTCAACTCCGTTTTCGTCGATCAGAAGGTAAGTTGTGCTTTCCATGGTGTGACCGGGAGTGTGAAGTGCTTTAATTTTTACTTTTCCAATCTCGAAAATCTGATCGTCTTCAGCGATGATGGCTTCAAATTCAGGTTTTGCAGTCGGTCCGTAAACAATCGGAGCGTGAGTTTTTTTGCTTAAATCCAAATGTCCCGAGACAAAATCTGCATGGAAATGAGTTTCAAAAATATATTTTAAGGTTACATTATCTTTCTCTAAACGATCAAGATAAGGCTTCACTTCTCTTAAAGGATCTATAATTGCCGCTTCGTTTTCTGATACAATATAATAGGCACCCTGAGCCAGACAGCCCGTATATATTTGTTCAACTTTCATTGGATCTGTTTTAAATTATTTATAAAGATACAAAGTAAGTCAATAATTGTAAAGAAATATATATTGTTGCTGATAGTTTCTGTCGATTGTTAGAATTTTCAAACATTTTATATGATGGAAACTCACTGATTTTTAGGTGTAAATCAATTTTAAATATCATTAAAACGAAATTGCTGTTTTTTATCATATTAATTTAGTAGACTTTTAAAATTTTAATTAAAATAAATACCACAAATCATCATCAACATATTCTCTAAAAATTTTATATTTAAGAGTTAAAAAAATCAAATGGCAGATAAAACAAAATTTATTGATGAACTGAGTTCAAGATATACTCCGAAAGGAGAACATATTATATTAGGAAAAGGAATGCTGGATGGTGATGTGGTCACTGAAGTCAATGTTACCATTCCTTTAAAAACAATCAACCGACACGGATTAATTGCCGGAGCAACCGGAACCGGAAAAACCAAAACGCTTCAGGTTTTTGCCGAACAGCTTTCTCACGCAGGAATCCCGTCTTTGGTTTTAGATATCAAAGGAGATTTTTCGGGAATTGCGGCAGCCGGGCAAATGAATTCAATCATTGAAGAACGTTATGCTAAAACCCAGCTTCCATACAATCCACAAGCTTTTCCTGTAGAATTAATGAGCATTTCGGGTGGAAAAGGAATCAAGCTGAGAGCAACCGTTACCGAATTCGGACCTGTTTTATTAAGCAAAATTTTAGAGCTGAATGATACGCAGCAAAGCATCATGTCGATTGTTTTTAAATATTGCGATGATAAAGGTTTGCCGTTAATTGATCTGAATGATTTAAAGAAAGTTCTACAATATGTAACCGATAATCCACAGGGAAAAGCGGAATTGGCAGCCAATTACGGGTCGATTGCACCCGCATCTTTAGGGGCAATTTTAAGATCGATTGTTGCCTTGGAACAACAGGGAGCTTCAGATTTCTTTGGTGAATTGAGCTTTGATGTCCATGATTTGCTGGAAACGAGAGATGGAAAAGGGGTTGTCAATATTTTACGAGTTGCGGATATTCAGAATAAGCCACAATTGTTTTCAACATTTATGCTTTCGCTTTTCGCTGAAATTTACATGACTTTCCCTGAAGAAGGCGACAGCGGAAAACCGAAATTGGTTTTGTTCATCGATGAAGCGCATTTGATTTTTGATGAATCTTCAAAAGCTTTGGTTTCACAAATTGAAACGATGGTAAAACTGATTCGTTCTAAAGGAGTAGGAATTTATTTTATTACTCAGATTCCCGGAGATGTTCCGGAAAGTGTGCTTTCGCAATTAGGCTTAAAAATCCAGCATGCATTGAGAGGATTTACGGCAAAAGATAAAAAAGAAATTTCTAAAGCGGTTGAAAATTATCCGACAACGGAATTTTATAATGCTTCGGAACTGATTCAGAATTTGGGTATCGGTGAAGCTTTTGTTACAGCTTTGGACGAAAAAGGAATTCCGACTCCTTTGGTTCATACGTATTTGATTTCTCCGGAATCAAGAATGGATGTTTTGAATGATGCAGAAGTTTCTGATTTAACTTCAAAATCGGCATTGGTTTCAAAATATGAGAAAGCAATTGACAGCGAGTCGGCTTACGAAATTCTGGTGAACAGAATGGAACAGGCGGTTCAGAATTCGGCTCCGACAGAAAAAACAAAACCTGTAAAAGAAGAACCGGGAATGTTTGAGCAGGTAATGAAAAGCAGCGCCGGAAGAACATTTGCAAATACTCTGATGCGTGAAGGAGCCAAAGCGATTTTAGGAATGCTAGGTTTAGGAAAACGAAGAAGATAATTTGGAGTTTAGTGATCTCTTTGATTTTTAAATGTAATTTTATTATTTTAGCAGATTAGCCTTTTAGCAAGATACCGGATTTTAAAAGGTTTGGTTTTTGATTGTACAAGCTTAAAGTAAGACTACAAAATGTATTCAATTATTGATATAGAAAGTAATGGTGCAGGTTTCAGGAAAGAATGCATTATAGACATTGCCATTTATCGTTATGATGGTCAGAAAATCACTGACCAGTTTATTTCACTTGTAAATCCCGAAGGAGATATTACTCCTTTTGTGCAGAAACTGACGGGAATTACCCCAAAAATGGTAAAAACGGCTCCGAAATTTCATGAATTGGCCAAAAGAGTTGTTGAAATTACAGAAAACACTACTTTAGTCGGTCACAATATCGATTTTGATTACAGAATGCTTCGTCAATCATTCAGTCGGCTTGGTTATGATTTTAAAATCAATACTTTAGATACAATTCCTTTAGCAAAAAAACTGATTCCCGATGAGGTAAGCTATTCTCTTCAGAAATTGGTGAAATCTTTAGGGATTCCTCTCGTAAATGCTCATCGAGCTGATGGAGATGCGAGAGCTACTTTAGAGCTTTTTAAACTTTTGATTTCGAAAGATACCGAAAATGAAATTATTCAGAAGCAGCATGATGAAACCAATGCTAAGAATTACATCAACAAAATCAAGCAGTTAACTCAGGATTTGCCAAACGAAAAAGGCTTTATTTATTTTCAGAATGATGAAGGGAAGATTATTTTTTCTGATTACGTTCAGGATATCAACAGATATTCTAAAAAGCTTTTTAATTCCAAATCAAAAAAATGGGAAAACGTTCAGAATGAAACGGAACAAATCAATTTTGAATTAACAGGAACTGATATTATTGCGAAGCTGATTTTAAACTCAAAAGGGATAAAAAAGAGAGAAATCTTTCCTTTCGGATTGTATTATAAAAACGAAAAATATATAGTCGAAAAAAATAAACTGAATAAGACAGAAAAACCACTTCTGAAATTCAGGGCATTTACGCAGGGTTCAAAAGCAGTTCAGTTTATCAATACGTTCGAAGAATATCAGAATGTCGAAAATTTCAGAAGGAAAATCGATTTCAAAAAGAGAAATGAACTTTGGCTTGGAAGCGGAAGAAAATTAGGAGAAAAATTATTCCTGATTATTGAAAAAGGAAAAGTGGTTTCTTACGGTTTTTATGAGTTGTTTACGCAGATTCAGACCATGAGTAAAATTTCAAAGCTTAAAATCGATTTGCCTTTGTCAACCTCTGATCTGATCAATGAATTGCAGTTGGCACTGCTTCGTGGAGATTTTGAGACGTTGCCATTACCGAAGTAATCTCAGTTTTGGAAAAAATAGATGAACTTTATACTCAAAATAATTAATCTGAGTAAAAAATAGTATTTTTGCAAAAGAATAACAAAAGCAATGCAAAATTTTAAACAAAATAAAACTGGTAAAAAGGGAACTATAAAGTTCTCTAAGGTTTGGAATATTTAAGGAGTTGCCTTGCATAAAAAAATAATTATTGCGGCAGGCTCTTTTCGAAGAATCTGCCTTTTTTTATGTAAAATTTAGATTATGAATTCAAAAGAATTATTAAAGATCGCCAATGAATTTGGCACGCCGGTGTATGTTTACGATGCAGAATCCATCAAAATTCAATACGAAAAACTTACATCTTCTTTTTTAAAACACACAAAGTTCTTTTATGCCGCAAAGGCATTGACCAACATTAATATTCTGAAATATGTCAAGAACCTGGGTGCTTCTTTGGATTGCGTATCGATAAATGAAGTTAAATTAGGTTTAAAAGCAGGTTTCCCTAAAGAAAAAATCCTCTTTACTCCGAATTGTGTAGATCTTGCTGAAATCGAGGAAGCAATGACTTTTGGAGTACATATCAACATCGATAATATTTCTATTCTTGAGCAATTTGGAAACAAATACGGAAATTCTTATCCCATTTTAGTAAGAATCAATCCTCATATTTTTGCTGGTGGAAACTATAAAATTTCTACAGGTCATATCGATTCAAAGTTCGGTATTTCCATTCATCAGGTTCGTCATATCGAAAGAGTGATGAAATCAACCAATCTTAATGTAGAAGGACTTCACATGCATACCGGAAGCGAGATTAAAGATCCTGATGTTTTTCTTCAGGCTTTGGATATCATGCTTGAATTATCTGAACATTTTCCGAATCTAAAATACCTTGATATGGGAAGCGGATTTAAAATCCCTTATCAGGACAGTGAAGAGGAGACCGATGTGAAAACTTTAGGGAAAAAAGTAGAAAAAGTAATTGCCGAATTTTCAAAATCTACAGGAAAAAAGTTTGAGCTTTGGTTTGAGCCCGGAAAATTTTTAGTAGGAAAAAGCGGTTATTTATTGGTAAAAGCAAATGTCATCAAACAAACTACGGCAACGGTTTTTGTTGGTGTAAATTCAGGCTTTAATCATTTGATTCGTCCGATGTTTTACGACTCTTACCACCAGATTGAAAATTTATCAAACCCGAAAGGTGCAGAAAGAATCTATACCGTTGTCGGAAATATTTGTGAAACTGATACTTTCGCCTGGGACAGAAAATTGAATGAAGTAAGAGAAGGCGATATTTTGGTGTTCCATAATGCAGGAGCTTATGGTTTTGAAATGAGTTCCAATTTTAATTCAAGATTAAAACCGGCAGAAGTTCTTTTCTTAGACGGAAAAGCACATTTGATTAGAAAAAGAGACGAGTTTGAAGATCTTCTGAAAAACCAGATCGAAGTATTGTAAATTTAAATTCATTACTCATAAAAAACTTCACATTCGTTGTGAAGTTTTCTTTATTTGGCTTGATTTTTAATGTAATTTAAAAAAGTAATTTTATGAAAACATTAGCTTTATTTTTAGGTCTTTTTGTTGCAAACTTCGCCTTTGCGCAGGATCTTGAAGACAGAGACGATTCATTTATTGTTGAGAATAATAAAAACCTTTTGAAAATTGATATTAAAGAACCATTCATGCAGGTTGCATTGAAAGGCTGTAATGATTTTCAGGCGGCAAGTTTTGATGGTGGAGCTGCAGCTTATAAGGATATTTTAAGAAAATATATGTACACCTATCTCAATTCTGATTTTTATACGTTAACAGGTGATTTCACATTTACATTAACTATCGATGCAATGGGGAAAGTGACAGATGTTGCAGGAGACCCCAAAGTTCTGAACAGTGAAGTCTTTTTTGATGATATGCAGTATGTCGTGAGAAGAATCAAGAAAAACTGGAAACCCGCAATGTGTAACGGACAAGCGGTAAAATCTGAAATGAAATTAAAAATGAATTTCTCATCTTTGTCGGCAGATATGTAAATATGAATAAATATTTTTTTGTACTGCTCCTACTGATTGGGTTTAAAAGTTTTTCGCAAGACTTAAAACCAAATACAGAAAATTCTATAATAACCAGCAATGCTGAATTTCCAGGAGGTGATAAGGCCTTCACTAATGAATTTTTAAGAATGATTCATGGGTATATTGATATGAGTAAATATGCGGTAAATGGTCAGTTTACTTTTCTCTTTGACATTAGTACTGAAGGAAAAGTTGAAAACCTGAATGTTTTACCTAAAGTGAAAAACAGCGAATTATTTATTGAAGACATGGAGTTTGCCATTAAAAAAGTTAAAAAGAAATGGAAACCTGCAATGAAAGATGGAGTACCAATAATTTCTAAAAAAGTAATTAAAATAAATTTTACATCTGATCATGTTGATCACGAATAAAATAATTTAAATACTCTTAAAATACACTAACGAATAAATTTTTTATTTTAGCTGTTGTAATTTTGCAATGGCTATTTTTAATTTATTTACCATGAAACTTAAAATTTTTATTCTTATTAGCTCAATATTTTTTATCAGTATTGATGCTCAGGTTTTGTATAATTATCCAAAAGGTCAGGATTTTTATGAAGGAGGAAGGGAAGGTTTTAACAAAGATATTCAGGACGCTGCTGTAAAAAGCGGAATAAAGCCATGTGAAAAAACAGAAGCTTTGTTTATGAGGTTTATTATTTATCCTGACAATCAAGTAAAATATGTTGCAGATCCGGATACGCTTGCTGTTGCAAATAATAAATGTATAAAAGATAAAGTTTTGGGATTGATGAAATCTGTGAAAAACTGGAAGCCAGCCGAACTGGATGGGAATAAAACAGCTGCAATGTTCTGCACTCTTTTTACAGACGACCTTTTACTTAAAAAAGGATTTAGTGAGGAAGAATTTTCAAATCCTGTTTATATGTATAAGGATAAAGAAAGTGACATCATGAAATTCCGCGAGAACTTTGTTAAATGTTTTGATTCGAATGGATATAGAGCAAATTTAGACTATTCTTTTGTTATTAATTTTGATGTTGATACAAAAGGCGAGGCAGGCTTTTTTTATATTGAAAATCAGTCTGATTTGGAGAAATTCAACAAGATGGTTGTCGATTGCGCTTCTAATACAAAAAAATCTTACTGGAAACCAAGTTACTACAAAGGAGTTCCTGTAAAGCAGGTATTCAGAATGCCTATACGATTTAATGCCTACTAATTCTTATTCAATAGGCTTTTTTAATAGTCTACCCATTTCTATGACATTCTGTCACAAGATTTTGTATCTTTGCAAATTCAATTGATTTGAAATTTAATGTTTGAATTTGAAATTACACAGTAGTTTTAATTTCAAACTTCGAATCTCGAATCTCAAATTTTAAAAACCGTGCAGGAAAAATATATAGACGAAACAAAGCAGGGAGAGGCTTTTGCAATCGCTGAACGAGATGGAAATTCCAAGAAGTTATTCTTGGAGAGTTATGGTTGTCAGATGAATTTTTCTGATTCTGAAATCGTTGCATCTATTCTTAATGAACAGGGATACAACACTACTCTAAAAGTAGAAGAAGCAGACCTTATCCTTTTAAATACTTGCTCAATCCGTGAAAAGGCTGAACAAACGGTGAGAATGCGTCTTTCTCAGTTCAAAAACCTGAAAAAAGAACGTCCGAATATGACGGTTGGTGTTTTAGGTTGTATGGCGGAAAGACTGAAAACCAAATTCTTAGAAGAAGAACAGTTGGTTGATTTGGTCGTTGGTCCCGATGCATACAGAGATTTGCCGAATCTTTTAAAAGAAACCGAAGACGGTAGAGATGCTATCAACGTCATTCTTTCAAAAGAAGAAACTTACGCAGACATTAATCCTGTTCGTTTGGGTGGAAATGGTGTTACTGCTTTCGTTACGATCACGAGAGGTTGCGATAATATGTGTACATTTTGCGTGGTTCCGTTTACAAGAGGTAGAGAAAGAAGCCGTGATCCGCATTCTATTTTAGATGAATGTAAAAATCTTTGGGAAAGCGGTTATAAAGAAATCACTTTATTAGGTCAAAACGTTGATTCTTACCTTTGGTATGGAGGGGGTCCTAAAAAAGACTTCGCAAAAGCATCAGAAATGCAGAAAGCAACAGCAGTGAATTTTGCTCAGTTGCTTGATCTGGTGGCTAAAGCAGTTCCTGAAATGAGAATCAGATTCTCAACTTCAAATCCGCAGGATATGAGTCTGGATGTATTTAGAATGATGGCGAAGCACGATAATATCTGTAAATATGTTCATTTACCGGTTCAGAGCGGAAGCAATAATATGCTGGAAGCAATGAACAGACAACATACGCGTGAAGAATATTTAGATTTAATTAAAAAAGCAAAAGAAATTGTTCCGGACATTTCTTTTTCTCAAGATATGATTATTGGTTTCTGTAACGAAACTGAACAAGATCACCAAGATACATTGAGCTTAATGAGAGAAGTAGAATACGATTACGGTTATATGTTCGCTTACTCAGAAAGACCTGGAACTCCGGCTCACAAAAAAATGGAAGATAATATTCCTGCTGATGTTAAACAAAGACGTTTAGCAGAGGTAATTGCTTTACAAGGGGAATTGTCAAGAAATAGGATGAAATCTTATGTTGGAAAAACACATAAAATCTTAATTGAAGGGATTTCGAAAAAGAATAAAAACCAATGGAAAGGAAGAAATTCCCAAAACGCGGTTTGCGTATTTGATATGCTGGAAGGTCAGAAAATAGGTGACAGTGTGGATGTTTTTGTTTTTGATAATACACAAGGCACACTTTTAGGAGAAACTGTTTCAAAATAAAATATGTCTGCTGATTTAACGACAAAACAACTTTTAGATAATATTTCTGCATTACTGG
Source organism: Chryseobacterium sp. CBo1 (assembly GCF_001693475.1). Classification (NCBI taxonomy): domain Bacteria; kingdom Pseudomonadati; phylum Bacteroidota; class Flavobacteriia; order Flavobacteriales; family Weeksellaceae; genus Chryseobacterium; species Chryseobacterium sp. CBo1. The sequence continues at coordinate 60,705 of NZ_MAUH01000003.1, read as the reverse complement.
ATAATGCCAGAAAGAGAGTTGCGGTGGCTGTAAATCAGACGATGGTTCTCACTTATTATGAGATAGGAAGGATGATTGTAGAGGATGAGCAACATGGTGAAAGTCGAGCAGAGTATGGAAAGGCTGTCCTTAAAGATCTGTCTACACATCTTACAGAAAAATTTGGTAAGGGTTTCTCTCAACGAAATTTAGAACAGATGAGACAATTCTATTTGTCTTACTCAATTCCGCAGACACTGTCTGCGGAATTACAAAATTCAATAAGTCAGGCAGTATCTGACGTTTTTCAAATTCAACAGACACCGTCTGTTAATTTCAATCTTTCATGGTCTCATTATCTTAAACTAATGAGAATAAACGATATTCAGGAAAGAAAATTCTACGAAATTGAAAGTTTTAAAAATAATTGGAGCTTAAGGGAGCTACAAAGACAATACGATTCGGCTTTATATACAAGATTATCTTTAAGTAAAAATAAAGAAGAAATCCTTCAACTTTCTGAAAAAGGCCAAATTATAGAAAAACCGAAAGATCTTATCAAAGATCCGTATGTTTTAGAATTTCTTGGCTTATCCGAAAGACCACATTATTCTGAGAGCGAATTGGAATCAGAATTAATTGATAAATTAGAGCATTTCCTTTTAGAATTAGGAACGGGATTCACTTTTGTTGCAAGGCAAAACAGAATAACTTTTGATGAAAAACACTTTAAGATCGATCTGGTTTTTTACAATAGGGTTTTAAGATGTTTTGTTTTAATTGATTTAAAAATCGGTGAGTTGAAGCATCAGGACATTGGGCAAATGCAGATGTATGTAAATTATTACGACAGAGAAAAACGCCTTGAAGATGAAAATAAAACGATAGGAATTATTTTGTGTCAGGATAAAAGTGAAGCATTAGTTCAATATACTTTGCCAGAAGATAACGAACAGATTTTTGCGAGTAAATATTTTACCGTATTGCCAAGTAAAGAAGATTTTATTAACATTTTAAACTCAGACAATGGAAAAACTTCATAAGTATTGCCTAAGTGTATTGTTGGTAATAATCTGCAGCAATATTTCGGCACAGGTAACAAACGGAACTGCCGAAAGTGAAGATTGTAAGCAGTTGTATGAGCTTTATAATCAGATTTTAAATCATGATTTTGAAGTTTCGGGAAAGTTTTGTGCTGAAAAGCAGGGTCGCAATCTTGCGATTCATGATAAAGAAACCGCAGCTGATCTAATTGGAAAAATCTGTTCCGGAAAAAATTGCGAATATTCTTATAAAAATAAATCAGAGACAGTTTTTTCTAATATAGAAAAGCATGATCAACTCCTGAAAAATTTCGAGAAAAACAGTAAAGAAAATCTTTTTGCTGAAATTTTATATTTTAAAACCAAAGTTTCAAAAGTCAGAAATAAAGATGATTTAGAATTAATCGGCTAAGATTTTTAATCAAATTATTAAGCTAATTATCAGATTTACAATTTAGTAAATCAAAATTCAAATTCAATAATCTAAATTTTACTTATGAGTAGCGAACTTCAAAATATAAAAAACCGTTTCGGAATTATCGGAAATTTTCCGGCTCTAAACCGAGCTTTAGAAAAATCAATACAAGTAGCGCCCACAGACATTTCAGTCCTTGTTATGGGAGAAAGTGGTGTTGGTAAAGAATTTATTCCGAAAATTATTCATTCAGAATCCAAAAGAAAACATCAGCCTTATATCGTTGTAAACTGTGGAGCAATTCCGGAAGGAACCATTGATTCTGAACTTTTCGGGCACGAAAAAGGAGCTTTTACGGGTGCAACAGCAACCAGAAAAGGATATTTCGAAGTGGCCGATGGAGGAACAATTTTCCTTGATGAGGTTGGTGAACTTCCTTTACAGACGCAGGTTCGTCTTCTGAGAGTTCTTGAAAGCGGAGAATTTATGAAAGTAGGTTCTTCGCAGGTTCAGAAAACCAATGTGAGAATTGTTGCCGCAACCAATGTGAATATGATGAAAGCAATTCAGGACGGAAGATTCCGTGAAGATTTGTTTTATCGTTTAAATACAGTACAAATTGATATGCCGGCTTTAAGAGAAAGAAAAGGAGATATTCATTTGCTTTTCAGAAAATTTGCCATTGATTTTGCCGAAAAATACAGAATGCCTGAGTTGGTATTAGACCCAAGTGCTGTTCATTATATCGAAAATTATACTTTCCCGGGAAACATTCGTCAGCTGAGAAATTTGGTAGAGCAAATGACGGTGGTGGAACGTGAACGAAATATCACTGTCGGAAAATTGGCAGAATATATTCCGATGGATGCTCATTTGCCGATGGTCGTGAATCAGCCAAATACACAAAAACAAAGCGATTTTGGCAGCGAAAGAGAAATTATGTACAAAATTCTCTTCGATATGCGAAACGATATAAATGATTTAAAATCCTTAACTTCGGAACTGATTAAGAACAGAGGAACTGCGGATCTGAGCAATCAGGAAAAGAATTTAATCAATAGAATTTACACTCCTGAAAATCAGCAAGCTGCAAATTCGAATTCTTTGCTGTATTTTGAAAACAATAATAACATCAATCAGAATGTTCAGAATCCTACAATTATTTCAAATTCGGAGGATTCTTATGAGGATATTGAAGATATTGAGGTTGAGGAAAACAGACCGGAATCTTTATCGCTTCAGAATAATGAAAAAGATTTAATTGTAAAAGCTTTAGAAAAACACAACGGAAGAAGAAACAGGGCGGCAGACGAATTGGGAATTTCACAAAGAACTTTATACAGGAAAATAAAACAATATAACTTAGAAGAATAAAAAAAAGAACTACCTAAATCATGAATGTAAATTTAACACCTAAACCGATCAATTTTAAGTTTGGAGAATACATCAACAAAGGCTTTGAGCTTATGAAAAAAGACTTCGGAAGCATTTTCGTGGGCTTTTTAGTGACTTTTCTGATGTCTATCATTCCGTTTTGCGGACTTTTAGCGATGGGGAATTACTACAAATATCTTCGTAAACTGAATAAGAATCAAAATCCAAGTGCAGGAGAAATTTTTGATTTTAAAGATTTTATGCCTTATTTTATTTTACAGCTGATTATTATCGGTGGTGTATTTGTTTTGTATATACCTTTCATTATTTTTGCTGGTATTGCGGGAGCTACAGCAGATTCGAGTGGAGAAGTAAGTCCGATTTTCGGGATTCTGATGTTTCCTTATATGTTTGTGGTGTTTTTTGCAATTTATTATTTTGTGCTAAAAGGATTCTATATTTCACCTTTAATCAGCTATAAAGGGATCACAGATATTAAAACAGCATGGAATATTTCTAAAGTAATGACTAAAGGAAATCTACTCAATATTTTCCTGTTTTCACTTGTAGCCAGCATATTATCACAAATAGGTATTCTTGCTTGTGGTATTGGTATTTTTGTAACGGCTCCGTTTCTTTACGCAGCAAATTATTTTGCTTACGAAGATGCCATTCAGCAGATAGAATATGATGAAATTACCGAGATCGGTATTCAAGAAAAATATTAAAATAATTTTATAATGAATCAGCTTAAAAATCTTTTACTATTAATTATATCTGTCGGATTACTCAATTCCTGCTACAGTTTTTCAGGTTCGTCACTTACTGACGAAAAAACAGTTCAGATCAATGAGTTTCCTAATAATGCAGCGTATGTAAATCCTACCTTATCGCAGCAGTTTTCTACAGATATTCAGAATAGATTTTTACAGCGTACAACCCTTAAAGGAACAAAAGAAAATCCTGATATTTTGATTGAAGGTGAAATTACCGATTACTCAATTTCTCCGACAACGATTTCTTCCACCACGCAACAAACAACTGCAGGTGGAACAATTCAGGAATCTCAGAATAAATTAACGATCACGGTGAAAGTTCGTTACGAAAATAAGCTGCACCCGGAATTGAATTTCGACAGAAATTATTCTGATGAAGCCGTTTTCAACAGCAGCCTTTCGCAGAGTGACATTGAAGCTTCACAGGTGAAAATCGCAACAGACAGAATCATCAATAAAATTTTTAACGACATTGTCGCGAACTGGTAATTATGGTGAATACTAGAGTTTTAGAATTATTAAAAAATCCGAAAAATATACAGTCAGAAGATCTCAGTCTTTTGAAACAGGAAATTAATTCTTTCCCTTATATTCAAAACATCCGTGCTTTACATTTGTACGGAGTGCACCTTTTTGATAAAGAAAATTATCAGAAAGAACTATCTACAACGGCTGCTTATACTACAGATAAAAAGATTCTGTATCAGCTGATCAACGGGAAAATCCAGCAGATAAAAGCTGATCAGCTAACTGTAGAATCTTCTATAACTGAAAAAACAGATGATCTTCCTACTGAAAAGGTCGAAAATCCTGTTGCAGAAGAAAAAGTAGTGGCTCCTAAACATGATTATGAAGCTGTTTCCCAATCTTTGATTACTCCAAAGCCTGAAATCAAGCATGTATTTGTAAATGGAGAGCGCAACCGTATTTTATTTGAGGGGGAAGAGAATTTTCTCGATGAAACGAATAATGCAACGATCGATCTTGAAGCAACCTTAGAATCGGGAGTAATTGTTACCCAAAAACCATTTTCGACAGAAGAAGTTGTTGCTGAATCTGAAGTCGAACAAAAGCCTGAAACAGAATTTGTTGCTCCAAAGTCAGAAACAATTATTAACGAAAATAAAATAGATTCTGAAAAAGTTGAGAGAAAAATTAATGATGAGTCAGAATCCAGTTTCATTAAAATAGAACCTTTCGAACCTGAAGCTAAGGTTGTAGATGAAGACACTGTTGAAGAAAATATCACTAAGCCGGTAGATTCAAAACAAATTTCAGAAGATTTAAACATTGAAACTGTTATTAATGAAGATAAAATAGATTCAGAAAAAGTTGCTGAGAAAATCGGTGATGAATCTGAATTAAGCTTTTTAAAAATAGAATCATTACATCCTGAAGATGAAATTTCGCAAGCTGAAATTATCGATCAAAAAAATGATTCTGTTGAATCGGAAGAAATCAGCGAGGTTTTAAATCCTGAAACAATCATTGAAGAAGATAAAATAGACTCTGAAAATATTGCGGAAAAAATCAATGATGAATCAGAGTTGAGTTTCCATGGAACAGATTCTTTTTTACCGGAAATCAAAATTGAAGCCAACGATCCTGGAAATGATGCCGTCTCTGAAATTTCAAAATCGAACCTCAGTAAGCATGAAGATGAGATGCGTCGCTTAATTGAAGAGGTGGAGAAGAAAATGAAGTCTCAGAAAAAAAATGTAGAAGAAAAACCGGAAATTCAGCATGAAGAAATTGATGGAGAAATCAGTTTTGCTGAAACTCAGGCTTTCCATATCGGTGAAGAGCAAAAAGCAGCTGAAGAAGTTGTTGTAAAAATTGCAGAGAAAATTGTCGAAGAAAAACTCGAGGTTTTAAACACAGAAACTGAAAAAGAAGCAGTTTCAACTTGGAAGCCGATGAGTTTTGAATCTCATACCCCAGATTCGTTCAGCAAAAAAGTGGAAATTCAATCTGAACCTGCAGAAAAAGTAGAAAAACGTGAAGTAATTTCAGACAATAAAATAGAAGAAGAAAAATCAGAGATTATTGTAGAAAGCAATATTGAAGAACCTTTAAATGAGATAAAAAATATTGAAGAAAATGTAGAAACTGAGGCTACTGATTCTACCAACGATGACGAAGTTCCTGTGATGAATGTTTCTTTCTTCGGAAATGATATTTCAAGTTTATCCATTCAAAAAGAAGAAAAGCAACCTATTGAAGAAAATCCGGAAATAGCTGTTCAAACTAAAAATAACCCTTTAGACAGTAATGTTCCCGGTTTTATCAACACTTGGCAAAGCTGGCTGAAAATCGACAGAGCAGAAGAAGTTGAAAAAGATAAGATTGAAATAAAGAATAAAGTCATTGAATCTTTTATTGAAAACAATCCTAAAATCAGTCAGCTGAAAGATGAAGTAAATTTTGTTGTAAAAGAAAAGACAGACGATATTTCGCACTTAATGACCGAAACACTGGCAAATCTTTATATTGAGCAGAAACTGTACACAAAAGCAATCAATGCATTTCAGATATTAGTCAATAAGCATCCTGAACGGAAAGAATATTTTGAAAATAAAATTCAGGAAATTAAAGACAATCGTGGAAAAAATTAAACTAAAATGAGAATGGCGGAATTTCAAAATTCCGCCATTTTTATGTCATATTATTAGAAATCTCTTTTCCTTTTTTGAGCTTACGATATGCTTTTTTACCTAAAATAATAATCACAACCAAAGTCACAATTGCTAAAAAAACTGCAATAACAGGAGCAATCATTGCTAAAACGGCCATAATTCCGGAGCCAGCCGTTTCAGTAGTCCCGACAACGGAATTTCCTAATCCGCCTGTTGTAGCAGTTGAAGCCGCCCGAATTCCCGCAAAACCTGTACTGATTGTTGCAGCCGTTCCGCCTCCCGCGATTAAAGCTAATCCCCATTGCGGAAATGCTCCCAAATCTGCAAACTGACTCGCAAAAAGAATGGAACCTGCAATTGTTGCCAACGGTACAGAAACAGTATCTAAAAAATTGTCTATAAGAGGAATGTAATATGCTAAAATTTCAGCTAAAGTGGCAATTCCTGTCGTAATTAAAGCGGGAAGACCAGAAAGCCAGTCAAAACTTTCATGGGTGGGAATCCATTGGAAATAAGATGCTAAACTCACCGCAAACATCGGCAGGAAAACTCTGAAACCTGTTGCAGCAGCTAATCCGATTCCGATAAATGCACTCAGAATATACGGAAGATAAGGAATTTGATCTAACATAATCATCAATTGTTATCTAAAGCTACAAAAAATATGAATACATACAAATCAAAACTTTAAATATAGTTAATGACGAGAGACAGGATATTCGGCTCCTTCGGAGCCGAACCTTTGTAGAAAAATGATGACCAAAGAAAATTGCGCTCCGGAGGAGCGCAACAATTATTTATAACAAAAATCAATTGACAATTGATAAATTATGATTTTTTTTGAGATTGTAATTGGCAAAGCTTGATAAACTGCGCTTCAACATCCTGAAATTTCTCAGGAAGTTCATTCGAGACCCAAAACAACATGGCAACTGTTTTTTCACCAAAATTGTCTCTGAAAAGCTCTTTATTCAAACGATAACATTCTCTTAAAAGCCTTTTCACTCGATTTCTGTAAACTGCTTTTTTAAAATATCTTTTAGAAACAGAAACTCCGATTTTCACATTTTCATTCTGCAGATCAGGATGGTTTTTAAGAATAATAATTCGCAGATTTCCATATGTTCTCCATTTACCTTTAGCGAAAAGTAAGTCGATCTCTGCTTTTTTCTTGAGTTTTTCTTCTTTTGGATATTTAAAATCAGACATTATCGTTTTTCACTAAATGATTGATAACTTCCGCTGCTGCGTACAATCCGAAAATCGCGGGTAGAAAGCTGATTGTTCCGTAAAAAGATCTTTTATAATTGGCTCCGTCGGTCATTTTTAAGCTGTCTTCATCCTGAATTTCGTCAGAAAATACACAACGAACACCTTTGTCAATTTTTACTTTTTTAAGTCTCTTTCTGATCTGTCTTGCCAAATGACAATGTTGCGTTTTGCTGATATCACGAACAAGAACTTTTGATGGGTCAGATTTTCCGCCGGCTCCCATTGAGCTTACAATTTTTATTCTTCTGCGTTTAGCCGCAATAATGAGTTCTAGTTTTGGGGTAACACTGTCAATACAGTCTAAAACAAAATCAAACTTTGCCGAATCTAAAACTTCCTCCATTCTTCCGGGATTCAGAAACTCATTGATTTTTGTAAGATTCAAATTTGGGTTGATGTCTAAAAGTCTTTCAGCAACGACTTCTACTTTATGTTTTCCTACGGTAGAATGCAACGCCGGAAGCTGTCTGTTGATGTTGGTAATGTCAACAGTATCTCCGTCAACAATCGTCATATTCCCGACACCGGCTCTTGCCAAAAATTCTGCTGCAAAAGAACCGACTCCACCCAATCCTACAACAAGAACCGTTGCTTTATTCAACTTTTCCAAACCTTCTTCTTTGATCAGGAGTTCTGTTCTTTCCAACCAGTATTTATCCATTTTTTATCGTCTCTAAGTTTTCTAAAATTTGCTTATTCAGTTGTTCCAAAGAAATTTCTTTTAATTCTGAAATTTTTAAGTATAATTCTTCGATATTAAAATCTTCATTATCAGTTTCAAGAAATATTTTATCTAAAGGAGTTGTCTTTAAAACATTCTGCAAAGATAGATTATACAAAACGGCTTTTCCAAAACTCAAATAAAAATTATTTTTCAACAGATCATTGGCAATGCTTTGTTTTTTATTGAATCCATGAATAATCATCGGCTGTTCTGCATATTTTTTGAATGAAATCACTTCATAGAATTTTCTTACGCAATGAATAATTAAAGGTTTTTTGAGCTCATTCGAAATCTCAATTTGCTTTTTGAAAACCTCTTCCTGAATTTTTTGTTCAACAGAAATCAGTCCGTCGAGTCCGCACTCTCCAATGGCAAAACAATTTTCCGTAATGTTTGATTTTAACCAATTGATTTGATTTTTGATGTTGTCTGATTGAATATCTTGCGGGTGAATTCCTATGGAATACAAATGATTGGGCGGAGTTTTTCCGTAGTTTAAATTATAAATTCCAAGTGGTTTATTTTCTCTATGATGATGAAAATCAAAAAAATCCATATTCAAAAATACTATATTTTGAACGGGATAGAAAATTATTAAACGTTCGTTTATAGATATGTTAAAAATTTCTTAACTTTACTAAAAACGTAACTATGGGAAAAAAGTTTTCTGACAAACAGATTCACATTCTTGATATTGCCGAGGAGCTTATCGCTAAAAAAGGGTATGAGGGAACTTCTGTAAGAGACATTTGTACAAAAGCCAACATCAATGTGGCAATGATTTCCTATTATTTTGGGTCGAAAGAAAAAATGATGTCTTACCTTTACCAGTATCGTGTGCTGAAGACCAGAGAAAATTTTTCTCAATTTGCAGACACCATCAAAGACGGAAGGCCGGAAATGCAGATGAAAGAAATGATCAAATATATTGTGAGCCAGCTTTTTAAATATAATTATTTCCATGGTTTCGTGACGCAGGAACTTCGCCATACCGAAAACCTTAAAGATGAACTGCTTGATTTTTACCAATTGTTTGTAAGAAAGCTTGATGAAGTGATCAAAAAAGGGGTGACTTCAGGTGTTTTTACATTTACTCCGAAACCTGAAGATATTTTAACGACGATTATTGGTTCTACTTTATTTGTCATCAGAAACAAAAATTTTTACGAGCTATATGTTCCTCACAAAGATGAAGAGTCTTATGTAAAAGAAGCAGAAAAAAAGGTGAGAATGAATCTCTTAATGAATATTTTTGCTGTTTTGGGATACGCGGCCGACTAATTTTACGTTAAATAATCATAAAAAAAAATCTTTTAGCAAAAAAGTTATATTTTTGCAAATTAATAGGTCGGTAAACCCGATAACTGTTATTTTTTATATGAAAAAATATATTTTAGGTATTTTCGCTATTGCTGTGCTTGCTTCTTGCAAAAGTCAGCAGGAAAAAGCATTAAGAAGTGCAGACAAGAATTTTATCCTTAAAACGGCAAATGAAAATTTTGCTAAAAAGAAATGGAAAAACGCTTTGGCGCTTTACGATAGACTTCCAAATCTTGTGGCTGGAACAGATGATGCACCGAATGTGGTTTTCAATTCAGCGTATGCCAATTATTATGATAAAAACTATAGACTTGCAGGAAATCAGTTTAAAAATTTCTCTGTAAGTTTTCCTCAGGATAATAGAAAAGAAGAAGCTGCTTATATGTCGGCATTGTGTTACTATAACGGGTCTATGGATTATAACTTAGATCAGTCGAGTACAGAATTGGCAATTAACGAGCTTCAGGAATTCTTGAATAATTACCCGAACTCTGAAAGATCAAAAAACATCAACACGATGGTTGATGAACTTTCTTACAAGCTTGAATTTAAGGCTTACGAAAACGCTAAGCAATATTTCAAAATGGCAAATTACAAGTCTACTGCCGTTGCTTTTGAAAATGTTTTAGATGATTTCCCGAGTACAAAACTTCGTCCGAAAATCTATGATTATATGATGAAAGCACGTTATCTTTTGGCTCAAAACTCTGTTTATGAACTGAAAGAAGAACGTATTGAAAGTGCATTGGCATTTACAAGACAGGTTGAAAAAGAACTTCCGAATACAGAATATTCTAAAACTGCACTTGATCTGAGAGAAAAACTTGAAAGAGAAAAGAAAAATTTTGCAGTTGTAAAAAAGCAAACCGAAGAGAGAATTGCGGTTCTTACAGCTAAGCAGAAAAAAATTGCAGATAAAATGGCTGAGCAAAACAAAACTGAACAGCAGATGAAAGATCAGGTAGATAATGAAAAGCAGGCAACCCAGATGAGAAGAGACAGTGCGGTGCTTCAAACTCCTCCTCCTGCAGCGACTTTCAAAATTCAAAGATAATTCGTAAATTTGCCAACTTATAAATAAATTAATTTTCTCAAAATGAGCGTAAAAGATACAAAAGCAGAAGTAAATACGATTACTTACGATAAAGATAAGATTGAAGACAAAGTAGGCTCAATCTATGAAGCTATTGTAATCATGGGGAAAAGAGCAGAGCAGATCAATGCAGAAATTCGTACTGAGTTACACAATAAATTAGACGAATTTGCAGTTCACAACTCTACTTTGGAAGAAGTTTTTGAAAACAGAGAGCAGATCGAAATTTCAAAACACTACGAAAAACTTCCGAAACCAACTTCTATTGCTATCCAGGAATGGTTAGAAGATGAAGTTTACTTCAGAAAAACTGAAGACAGAAAATAAATAAAATTATTTTTTATAAAATGTAAGGTCATAAAGGAAATATTTCTTTTGTGACCTTTGCTGTTTTGATATATCAGGATACGTTTAGGAAAAAATAAGTAAATTAGTGCTTTAAAAAAAACTACATGAGTATTGCCGGGAAAAAGATTCTCATCGCCGTTTCTGGTGGAATAGCTGCCTATAAAATTCATTTTCTTATTCGGGATTTTGTAAAAAAAGGATCTGAAGTTCAGGTTATTATGTCACCCGATGCGGAGCATTTTGTGACGAAGCTGAGTTTATCCACACTTTCAAAAAATCCGGTTTACACAGAATTTTACAGTGATAACGGAACATGGAACAGTCATGTGGAATTGGCTCTTTGGGCAGATGTAATGATCGTTGCGCCTTGTACAGCAAATACTTTAGCCAAGATGATTCATGGGATTTGTGATAATCTTCTGATTGCGACCTATATGTCTGCAAAATGTCCTGTATTTATTGCTCCGGCGATGGATTTGGATATGTATCAGCATCCTTCCACTAAAAATAATTTAAAACTTGCGGAAGAATACGGTCATACTGTAATTCCTGCTGAAAGTGGCGAATTGGCGAGTGGTTTGGTGGGTCAGGGAAGAATGTCAGAACCGGAAACAATTGTTAAAACTGTTGAGGATTTTTTTAATTCAGATCAAAAAAAATCATTACAAGGTAAAACAATTTTAATTACGGCCGGACCAACTTATGAGGCAATTGATCCTGTTCGTTTTATCGGAAATCATTCTTCAGGAAAAATGGGGTTTTCGTTAGCGGAAGAAGCTGCAAAAAGAGGAGCGAAAGTAATTCTTATTTCGGGTCCGAGTTCGTTAAAACCGAGTCATCAAAATGTAGATTTACATCGAGTTACTTCAGCAAAAGAAATGCTCAACAAGGTTTTTGAATTTTACGAAACCATCGATATTGGAATTGCGAGTGCGGCCGTTGCGGATTATGCTCCGAAAGTAGTCGCTTCAGAAAAGATTAAAAAAAACGAAGACAGCTTTTCGATTGAATTAATCAAAAATCCGGATATTCTAAAAACCATGGGTGAAAAAAAATCACATCAGTTTTTGGTAGGATTTGCTCTTGAAACGCAGAATGAAGAGGAAAATGCAAAAGGAAAACTTGCCAAGAAAAATTTGGATATGATCGTTTTAAACTCACTTCGGGATGAAGGGGCAGGTTTTAAAAATGACACCAATAAAATAAAGATATTTACCAAAACAGAGAAGCTGGAATTTGATCTGAAATCAAAAGAAAATGTTGCAAAAGATATTCTCGATTGTATTGAAACTCAGATTTTAAAATAAATTTTATAAATTTCCGTTTTCAATTTTTAATTAGCTAATGAAAAAAATAATCATACTCTTTTTTCTGATCGTATTCAATTTCGGGTTTTCTCAGGAACTCCTCTCTACCGTTCAGGTTAATTCTCAGAGCTTAGGCGGAAGTAATACGCAAGTTTACAAAGCTTTGGAAAAAAGCCTCCGGGATTTTATCAATAATACAAGCTGGACGGGAAAAAAACTTCAGAATTTTGAAAAAATAAAATCAAATTTTGCAATCGTTCTTACTGAAAGAGATGGAAATCGTTATAAAGGAACAATCGTTGTTCAGGCAGTTCGCCCGGTTTTCAGCAGTTCATATGAATCACCATTGCTGAACATTCAGGATAACAGATTCGGATTTGAATATGCCGAAAATGAGAATCTTGTTTTCAACGAAAGACAATTTTCAGGGAAAAATTTAATTGATGTGATCAGCTTTTACGTGTATCTGATTTTAGGTTATGATGCAGACAGCTTTCAGTCGATGAGCGGAACGCAATGGTTTTCAAAAGCTCAGCAGATTGCCCAGAATGCTCAAAACCGAGGATATGACGGATGGAATCAGATTAACGAACCAAGAAGCCGCTCGATTTTGATCGGGGAAATCCTGAATCCAAATATGAGTCAGTTGCGTTCTACAATTTATACTTATCACAGAGCGGGTTTGGATGGATTATTCAATCAGGATCAGACGCAGCCTAAGAAGATTATTTTCGATGCTTTGATGCAATTGAAAACATATGAAAATTCTTTTCAACAGAATTATTTCTTCAATCTTTTTTTGGATAATAAGGCGGATGAGATATTCAATATTTTCAATTCCGGAAATAATGGTTCGGTAAACATTGGTACTTTGAAACAGCAAATGATCATTTTCTCGCCAAAGAATACAGAATCTAAGTGGAATAAGTGGAAGTAAAGGGTATAATTCTTGAATTCTGACTTCTAAATTTTATATTTGCAGAAACAAAACGTAATCTGCTTCTGAATCTATGCTTTCACGAATTTACATTAAAAATTTTGCGCTTATCGATGCACTTGAAGTGTCTCTAAAAAACGGTTTACAGGTCATCACTGGTGAAACAGGTGCTGGAAAATCGATTATTTTAGGTGCGCTACGATTGATTTTAGGCGAAAGAGCAGATATAAAATCAATTTCTAAGGCTGAAGAAAAAAGTATTGTCGAGACAGAATTTGAGCTGAACAATCAGTTTAAAAAATTCTTCATCGAAAATGATCTCGACTATGAGCATCAGACGATTATCAGACGAGAAATTTTGCCTTCGGGAAAATCCAGGGCATTTATCAATGATGTTCCGGTAACTTTGGATGTTCTTAAAGAGCTTAGTTCACAGCTTATCGATATTCATTCACAGTTTGAAACGTCTAATCTTTTTACTTCTGAATATCAGTTTAAAATAATCGATGGGCTTTCAGATAATAAAAAGCTTATTGAAGACTATCAACAGGACTTTTCTGAATATCAATCTTTAAAAACCCAGTTCAAAAAATATCAGACTCAGCTTTCTGAAAATACAAAAGAAGGTGACTACAAGCAATTTCTTCTAAGCGAATTGGAAGAATTGAAAATGGATGATGTAAATTATGAAGACTTACAAAATCAGCTTTCTGTACAGGAAAACGCAGGAATGATTTCTGAAAATTTGTCTCAGATTTTGTCTAGATTTCATCAGGAAGAAATCGGGATTCTTTCATTTTTTAATGAAGCAAAGTCTAAACTTTCAAAAATTGCTGATATTTCAACCAGCTTTTCAGAGCTTAATGAAAGACTTGAAGGCTCTTTTGTAGAAATAAAAGACATCATTTCTGAACTCGAAGACGAGTCTGAGAAAATTGAAATTAATCCTGAAAGTTTAGCTCAGCTTTTAGAATTTAATAATAAAATCAACAGCCTTTTTCTGAAGCATAATGTTACTGATATTGAAGCTTTAAAAGAAATCAGAGATCAGCTTGCAGGCGAACAAAAAGGAACTGCCGAAATCGAAGCTTACATCAAAGAAATTCTTGAAAATATTTCATCCAAAGAAAAATCTCTGGAATCTTTAAGTCAGAAACTTTCCAAAAACAGAAAAAAAAGTATTCCTGTTTTCATTAAAAAAGCTGAGGATTTGCTTAAAAAACTTGGATTAGAGAAAGCAAAAGTTGACATCGAAATCAATGATTCAACAGAATATAACCCGTTTGGAAAAGAGAATATTCAACTGTTATTTCAGGCAAATTCTGGTTTTCCGCTAAAACCAATTCAAACTGCCATTTCTGGGGGTGAGAGATCTCGTGTTATGCTCGCTGTGAAAAAGATTATTGCAGAAAGTGATGAACTTCCAACTTTAATTTTAGATGAAATCGATACTGGAGTTTCCGGAAAAGTTGCCGAAGAAATTGGAAATCTGATGCGTGAAATGTCTCAAGATATGCAACTGATTGTTATTTCTCACTTAGCACAGGTTGCCGCAAAAGGAAATGATAATTACAAAGTTATAAAACAGGATGTTGCAGGAAAAACTCAGTCAACGATTATTCCACTAAATGACGAAGAAAAACTGAACGAAATTGCACAGCTACTTTCAGGAAGTAAAATCACGGAAGCGGCTCTGACGCAGGCAAAAGAATTGATTGGGTGATTTGTTTTGAATATAAGACTTCTGATTCTCAGAGTTTTTTTAGATTATTAAAGAACTTGCAAAGAATATAATTTTAATAAAGCTGATTTATAGATTTGGTTCGTAACTAAAGTTTACTTACAACTGAGTTTATAAGCGTGAAATTTTTATATTTATGCCTAAATAAAATATATATGGCTTATAGATTTGCTTTTATCTTAATCCTTTTTAGTTTTTCATTAAAGTCTTTTGCTCAAAATATTAAAATTAACAAAGAGAAGTCTGTTGGTTCAGCACAAAAAACATATAACCCAAATACTCCTTTTATTTACAAAAAAGGATTTAAAAATTACAACATTCTAACAAAGCAGATTGTTAAAAAAAATAATGATACTACTGAACTTAATGAACTTAAATTTAATGCGGTACTTTCTGCAATGTATACCAAACAACTGATGTATGAGAAATTTGGAAAATGGTCTAAAGAAGTAAGGCCGAATATTGATGAATCTCATCCTATTTTAGTTTGGGAAAAGGTGAAATTATTTGAGAATGAAGATAAACGATATTCTGTTTTTGCAAATGGTGATGAAAATTGGAATGAAATATATGCTAGTGTATTGGTTTTTGATGAAAATAATAATGATTGTTTAAGTACATCTTACCCAAATAAAGAAAAAATTATTGAGTATTTTTCAAATGGCATTCGGGGTTTAAGTGATGGTAAAGACTTTTACAAAATATATTGGCAATCGGTTAATAGTTATAATTCAAATAAAATAATTAAATAAGTGAAATGACTTTAGCATAAGTTTCGATCTATTAAAGCTTCTCCCCCACAGAAGCTTTTTTTATTCCCACAACTTTTCTTACTTTTGAGAAAATCCTTCACAATGAATTTTAAACCGATTTTACTAACTGCCGGCGTTTTGTTTTCGGCTAATTTTTTTGCTCAGAAAATGACGTATCCTAAAGCAATAAAAGGCAATCAAACCAATACATATTTCGGAACTGCTGTTGCAGATCCTTACAGAGATTTAGAAAATGATTCTGAACCTACCAAAAAATGGGTGGATGAAGAAGTTGCTTTCAGCCAAAGATATTTATCTCAGATTCCTTACAGACAGGATATTGTAAAGCAATTAACCGACATCTGGAATTACGAAAAGATTGGCGCACCTTTCAAAGAAGGAGATTATACGTATTATTACAAAAATAACGGTTTGCAGGCGCAGTCTGTTTTGTACAGAACCAATAATAAGACAAAAACAACTGAAGTATTTTTAGATCCAAACAAATTTTCTGAAAAAGGAACGACTTCGCTTTCAAGTTTGTCTTTCAACAAAAAAGGAAATTTAGCAGCGTATTCCATCTCGGAAGGCGGAAGTGACTGGAATAAAATTATTATTCTTGACGCAGTAACCAAAAAGCAGATTGACGAAACTTTAGTTGATGTAAAATTTAGCGGAATTGCGTGGCAAGGTGATGAAGGTTTCTATTATTCAAGCTACGATAAACCGAAAGAGGGAACTTTACTTTCAGGAATGACAGATAAACACAAGGTTTATTATCATAAATTAGGAACAAAACAGTCTGCTGATCAATTAATTTTTGGTGGTGAAAAAACACCGAGAAGATATTTAGGAGCTTATCTTTCGGAAGACGAGAGATATTTAATTATTTCTGCAGCCAATGCAACCAACGGAAATGAGGTTTTTATTAAAGATTTAAAGAAAGGCGGCGATTTTGTTCAGATCAACAGTGGTTTTGATATCAACGTAAGTATCGTTGATACGGATGGTGACAATCTTTACATCTTTACCGACAAAGATGCTCCGAATATGCGTTTGGTAAAAACGACCATTCAAAATCCGGCTCCTGAAACATGGAAAGACGTTATTCCTGAAACAGAAAATGTATTGGGAATTTCCGGCGGTGGCGGTTATTTCTTCGCAACATATATGATTGATGCGATTGATCAGGTAAAACAATTCGACAAAAACGGAAAACTGATCAGAGAAATTTCTCTTCCAGGAAAAGGAAATGTCGGAGGTTTCGGAGGTAAAAAATTGGAGAAGGAATTGTATTACTCTTTCAGTAACTATATAACGCCGGGAACAACTTATAAATTCAATGCTGATTCCGGGAAATCTGAAATTTATCAGAAGCCTAAAGTGAAATTTAATCCTGAAGATTATGTTTCAGAACAGGTATTTTATACTTCAAAAGACGGGACAAAAGTTCCAATGATGATTAATTACAAAAAAGGGACAAAACTTGACGGTAAAAATCCAACAATCCTTTATTCTTACGGAGGTTTCAATGTCAGTTTACAGCCTTCTTTCTCTGTAGTCAATGCAATCTGGATGGAAAATGGCGGTATTTATGCGGTCCCAAACATCCGTGGTGGTGGTGAATACGGTAAAAAATGGCACGATGCAGGTACAAAAATGCAGAAGAAAAATGTATTTGAAGACTTCATTGCAGCCGGAGAGTATTTACAGGCTAAAGGCTATACATCCAAAGAATATATGGCGCTTTCTGGAAGATCAAATGGTGGTTTATTGGTTGGGGCAACGATGACGATGCGTCCTGATTTGGCAAAAGTCGCTTTCCCTGGAGTTGGCGTTTTGGATATGTTGAGGTACAATAAATTTACGGCAGGAGCAGGTTGGTCTTACGATTATGGAACAGCAGAAGATAATAAAGAAATGTTTGATTATTTAAAATCTTATTCGCCTGTTCATAATATAAAAGCAGGAACTTGCTATCCATCAACCATGATTATTACAAGTGATCATGATGACAGAGTTGTTCCGGCACATTCATTTAAATTTGGTGCAGAATTGCAGGAAAAACAAAAATGTGAAAATCCTATTTTGGTAAGAATCGAGAAAAATGCAGGCCACGGAGCAGGTAGAGCAACCGACCAGGTGATCAGCGAAAATGCTGATTTAATTTCTTTTGCTTTGTATGAAATGGGAATTAAAAAACTAAATAAATAGTCAACCTCATTAGGTTTAAAACGATTAAAGCGAGACTGTAGATACAATCTCGCTTTTTATTTAACACATTATTATTCTAAGATTTGTTGAGAGTATTTTAGAACACGTGAGAGGAAGTTAAACATTTTCAAAATTAATATATTCTTTATGCAGACTTGCAATAAACTCTTTGTGCTGTATATGATAAAATTATTTTAATTCGCTTCAAGTCTTTGCTGAGTGAAACGCCTTTGCGAACTTAAAAATATGCGTAAAGTATTCAAAAAAAATCTTAGCGGACTTTGCGTTTAAATATTCTTCGTTTTCGATTGAAAATTAAACACAAAACATTATTTCAAAAATGCTTATTTTTAAAATCTTAAATCTGAAGAAATGAGAAGGGAAATAAAGAACAAAACTCCTCAATTTAATATATCTGAAAATCAGCAGGAAATCTATCAATTCGAAAAAGATGGACTCGAACTGAAATCAAAATATACCGCAGAAGATGTAAAAGATAAGAGCATTTCAGACTCTTCTCCGGGAATTGCACCGTATATGAGGGGACCTTACTCAACAATGTATGTTCAAAAACCTTGGACAATTCGTCAATATGCAGGTTTCTCAACAGCTGAAGAATCGAATGCTTTTTACAGAAGAAATTTAGCGGCAGGGCAAAAAGGTCTTTCCGTAGCTTTTGATTTGGCAACGCACAGAGGGTATGATTCAGACCACGCCAGAGTGGTTGGCGATGTAGGTAAAGCGGGCGTTGCGATTGATTCGGTGGAGGATATGAAAATTCTGTTCAACGAAATTCCTTTGGATGAAATTTCGGTTTCTATGACGATGAATGGAGCGGTTTTACCGATTCTTTCATTTTATATCGTGGCTGCGGAAGAGCAAGGCGTTTCTCAGGATAAACTTTCAGGAACAATTCAGAATGATATTTTGAAAGAATTTATGGTGCGTAATACATACATTTATCCACCAACGCCTTCCATGAAAATTATTGCCGATATTTTTGAATATACATCGAGAAATATTCCGAAATTCAATTCTATTTCCATTTCAGGATATCATATGCAGGAAGCGGGAGCGACTCCGGTTTTGGAAATGGCTTATACACTTGCAGATGGTTTGGAATATGTAAGAACCGGAATAAAAGCAGGAATGAATGTCGATGATTTTGCACCGAGATTATCTTTTTTCTGGGCAATCGGAATGAATCACTTCATGGAAATTGCAAAAATGCGTGCTGCAAGATATATTTGGGCGACTTTGTTGAAGCAATTTAATCCTCAAAATCCGAAATCTTTAGCTTTAAGAACACACTCTCAGACTTCAGGATGGTCTTTAACCGAACAAGAACCATTTAACAATATTACGAGAACGGCAATCGAAGCATTATCTTCAGCTTTAGGGGGAACACAGTCTCTTCACACAAATGCTTTGGATGAAGCCATTGCACTTCCAACAGATTATTCGGCAAAAATAGCCAGAAATACACAGATTATCCTTCAACAGGAATCAGGAATCTGTGATGTGGTAGATCCAATGGGTGGAAGTAATCTGGTTGAATCTCTCACTCAGCAGATGATTGAAGAGGCCATGAAATATATCGATGAGGTAGAAAAAGAAGGCGGAATGACTAAAGCCATCGAAGCCGGAATTCCGAAAATGAGAATCGAGGAAGCTGCTGCAAGGAAACAGGCGAAAATCGACAGTAGTGAGGAATTTATTATTGGGGTAAATTCTTTTAAATCGGCTTTAGAACAAACTCCAATTGAGATTTTAGATATCGATAATACTGAAGTTCGCAGGAAACAGATTGAAAGATTAGATTCGATAAAATCGAGCCGAAATGCTGAAGCGGTTGAAGATATTTTAAACCAGATCAGAGAATCTGCAAAAACAGGAAACGGAAATCTTTTAGCATTGTGTATTGAAGCGGCTCGAAGAAGAGTGACTTTAGGTGAAATGAGTGATGCGATGGAAGAAACTTTCGGTCGTTACAAAGCCAATATCAGAACTATACAAGGAGTCTACGCAATGAATGCCAATAAAAATGAATACTTCGGAAAAGCACTTGAGCTGACTCAGAAATTTGAGCAGGAAGAAGGTAGACGTCCAAGATTGATGGTTGCCAAAATGGGGCAGGATGGTCACGATCGTGGTGCAAAAGTTGTGGCAACGGCATTCGCAGATATGGGATTTGATGTTGATGTTGCGCCATTGTTCCAGACTCCGGAAGAGGTGGCAAAACAGGCGGTTGAAAATGACATTCACATTTTGGGTGTTTCCTCTTTAGCGGCAGGTCACAAAACTTTAGTTCCGCAGGTTGTTGAAGAACTGAAAAAACTCGGTGCAGAAGATATCACGATTGTTGTCGGAGGCGTAATTCCACAGCAGGATTACGAATTTTTATACGCAAACGGAGCCGACTTTATTTTCGGACCTGGAACCAATCTTCCGAAATGTGCAGTTGAAATTCTGAATCGTTTTTTAGATTAAAATGTGATTAGAATCCGATAAATTGCACGAGGTTTGTACTGTACGCCATAACCAAAAACAAAATATTATGGCTTATACAGTAATTTCAGTATTTCCGGCAAACGTTGGTACAGAGGAAATAAAATCAAAATTAAGGAATAATGGTTTCAACGAAGCAGATATTATCGTTTCCACTTCGAAATTTAATGATGATTCATCAGCAGAAAATTATCAGGAAGACGAAAAAACGCAGAGCTTCTGGAATCATATTTTTGTGAACGACAATGAGCTGCTATCTGCTTACAGCAAAGAAAGTGTGGGGAAAGTGAATCTTATCGTTTACGCTTCAACGATCATCGAAGCACAGGAAGCAAAAAAAATTCTCGACCAGTATGGTGCCCTGAAGATTTATAACAAACCTTCTTTCAATGAAGAAAAGCCTGATACGGCAGGTTTGCCAGAAGATGTTTATAACGGAATCATTGCAAAAGCAAAGCATGATGTTTATTTCTTAGACAGGGAGCGAACCTATAGTCCAAACAGCAAAGGAATGGATAACACGATGGACGATTTAGGTTCAAAAGATTAAACTAAAAATTAAAATATAAACGTTTGAGAAATTATTCTTAGACGTTTTTTTTGAAAAAAATTATTTAAATCAAAAAAAATGATATATTTGCATCTGAAAATCAAGTTTAACCAATTAAAAAACAACGAAGCAATGTTCAAATTCAATCTACATTCAACAGTAGGATTGCCTTTTGCAAAGGCGAGGCTTCGTGGTTTGGTACACTCATAGAATAACAGTATATCGAAATATCAAAACCCGAAGTCGTAGAGATTTCGGGTTTTTTATTGCGCAATATTTAAACTCAAATCAGTTTCCCCGAAAATCTTTTTTATAAAATTTTGGAGCTTTTTCAAATAGTTTTTAGGAGCTATTTGACTACGCCGAATTGTTACTTATTAATTTTTAAGGAGCAATTTCCCGCTTTCCACTATATCTTTTTGCCAACGCTTTTTTTCAAGCCAATGCAAAAAAGGATGTCGTTGCAATCGGGGCTAATGATAAAGTTTCACCTTGATAAACCTCATAGGTTTCCAAAACCTATGAGGTTTGAATAAGAACAAATCAACTAAAATCTTAGTTGAGAAAAATTAATATGACGTATAGAAACCAAATTTCCATACCTCAACTGTAATTAAATAATGGAAAAAGAAAATCTTTTATTTTTCAGATTAAGAAGTCTGAGAAGCAGAAAAAGAATCATAAAAAAAGATGTAGAAAAACAGATCAGGAAAAAGTATAAACGTAGTAAAGAACTTTGGAAAATTAAAAGAGATATTCCTTGGATTCCTTTAGAAGAGCCTTATCAAAGAGGTTTTGTAAGATTCTTTGCTGTTACGGAAGAATTAATGTGTACGAGAGATGCTGAATTTTTTGAAGGAATTTTAAAGAAAATAAACACATTCATGTATTCGGAAATCCGTCACTTTTTAAAAAAGAAGAAAAAGTTTGGACGAAGAATATATGTAGAAAGAGAACAAAAATTAAAATCTCTTTCATTGTATGAATGGAATAATACAAAAATTCAGCTTACGCAGCGAGAAAGACTGTATTTTTTAAAAAGAGGCGAATACTGTCCCTTTCGCAAAACGTATTACGATTACTACGATTTTATCGAACCGTGGAGATTTACCTTAAGAATAAGACCAAACATAATTACGCATTACAAGCCTGTAAATGCAGAATTGGAAAAAGAATATGCAGAAGTAGAATCTTATGTAAACCAACATAAAATTACTGGTATTATTCAGAAGAAAATTATGGTAAATCCAATTCATGGAATATCGAATACAAAACAGATCTGATCAAAAGTATAAAATACTTTCGCTACAAAATGTCTGCAACAGAGATTGCAGAAAGTTTAGAGGACGATTGCGTCCGAAAATTTTAAAATAAAAACAATGGGAAATTTAAAACTTAAGGGAAAAGATATATTAAAAATAGGTTATCCAAACAATCAAAGTGTGAACATCGCTTTGGAAGTCATGAAAAGAAATTTTGCAACCAAAAATATTCATCATGTGAAATCTCTTTTAAAGGAAATTCTGCAAAATCCGGAACAATTCGAAAAGGATTTATCTTTCGGACAAATCGCAGAAGCGTTGCTATCATCCAAGAAAACGGAGAAAAGAACGCTCAATACAAACAGGGCAACATTCAATATTTTCGGAAACAATATTTCAGATGAAGCAAAAAACCAGCTGTATACCGCTTTGAAACTTCCAATTTCAACACAGGGGGCTTTAATGCCCGATGCACACAGCGGTTACGGACTTCCGATAGGTGGCGTTCTTGCCGTAGAAAATGCCGTGATTCCTTACGGAGTCGGGATGGATATCGGTTGCAGAATGTCGCTCAGTATTTTGGATACCCCTATTTCATATCTTGACGGCGCAAGAGATAAATACGAAAAAGCTCTTGCCGAACATACAAAATTCGGGATGTACGAAACTCATAAATCTCATATCGATCACGAAATTTTCGATAGAGATACTTTCGATATGATTCCGATTTTGAGGAGATTAAAAGGAAAAGCCATCAAGCAAATGGGAAGTTCCGGCGGCGGAAATCACTTTGTGGAATTCGGAGAAGTTGAAATTACGGAAGAAGATGAACAAATCGGACTTCCAAAAGGAAAATACCTCGGAATACTTTCTCACAGCGGTTCGCGTGGGTTGGGAGCTGAGATCGCTCAATATTATTCAAGAGTTGCGACAGAACAATGTCCGTTGCCAAAAGAAGCCCAAAACTTCGCCTGGTTGGATTTAAGCACGCATCTCGGATTAGAATATTGGACGGCGATGAATTTGGCGGGCGATTATGCTTCAGCTTGTCACGACGACATTCACAGACGATTGGTAAAAGCAGTCGGTGGAAGAGTGAAAGCAAAAATTGAAAACCATCACAATTTTGCATGGAAAGAAATTCATAACGGAAAAGAAGTGATTGTTCACCGAAAGGGAGCTACTCCGGCGAATGAAAACGAATTGGGAATGATTCCCGGATCAATGACGGCAAAAGGTTTTATCGTTCGTGGAAAAGGAAATCCTGATTCTTTGAACTCTGCCTCTCACGGCGCAGGAAGGGCACATTCCAGAGGTGAATGCAGAAGTCTTTTTACTCAAAATGACATCAAAAAAGAATTGAAACTCAAAAATGTCACATTAATGGGCGGAAATACGGAAGAAGCTCCAATGGCGTACAAAGACATCAATGAGGTGATGAATGCACAAAGCGAATTGGTGGATATTCTGGGAACTTTCCAACCGAGAATTGTGAGGATGGACAGGTAAATGGTTGATAGGTTGTAGTTGTTGGTTGATGGATTTTGACTGATAATAATAGCCAGTAATATTTAAAGAATGATTGTCATTCAGAATGGAACGGAGTGGAATGAAGAATCTGCAAAAAGATTTCTCACTGCACTTTGTTTCGTTCGAAATGACAAATTCAAATCAAAAAAAAAATAAAAAAATGGGAGCACCACATAATATAAAAAGATACGGTGAAGTCTGGCCGGAATTCAGAATTCAATACGGACTGGAAATTTTAGAAAAATTAAAAAATAAAGTCATTATTTCAGGAGGTTGGGCATGGCATTTTATGTCTGAAATTGGGCATACGGAATATAAGCACGCTCATGATCATAAGGATATTGATGTTTTTGTTAAAAAGGAAAATGTAGCTCAGGTTGTCATGATTCTTCAGCAGGAAGGCTTTTTGAAAGTCTGGACAAGATATGACCATCTTCCGAGCGAAGAAAACTTTCGCAGATATGAAAAAACAATCGAAATGGAAAACGGAAAATTTCACAGAATCACAATCGATTTTTTCGAAAGAAATGATCTGGAAATCATTGTCACCAATGGATTTACAGTAGTGAAGCCTGATGTTCTGCTTTCGTTTTACAGAAATATTCATTCCAGCGATAAATGTTGGGCGGTCATGGCTGCAAAAGATTTATTGGAAAAAGGAATTGATCCTGTTGGTCATCCGAAATTAAGTGAAATACCGAAATAACAATGGAAAAAATCATACAAATAACTTCAGGAAGAGGACCTTTGGAATGCCAATGGGTCGTTGCAAAACTGTTGAAAGTCTTTCTTGAGGAAGCAAAAGATAATAACATCGATTACGAAATTATTCATCGTGAAAATGGTGATGAAAACCTGACTTTAAAATCGGTAACCCTGCTTTTAAAATCAAAAAATATCAATGAATTTTTAAAAAATTGGTTGGGAAGTATTTTGTGGACGGGAAAAAGTACATTTCGAAAACTGCACAAAAGAAGCAACTGGTTCATCGGAGTTTTCGAGCTGGAAGGTTTGGAGAAAATCAATTTTAATGAAAAAGATATTCAGTTTCAGACAACCAGAAGTCAGGGGAGTGGCGGACAAAATGTAAATAAAGTGAATACGGCTGTTCGGGCTACTCACGTTCCGACGGGACAAAGTATTTTTGTTCAGGACTCGCGCTCACAATTGGAAAATAAAAAGCTTTCGATTGCAAGACTGAAAGAAAAAGTGTTGGAACAGAATATTATCCAGCTTCAAAAACAAATGCAGGAAACTTGGAACAATCATTTGAATGTTCAGCGCGGAAACCCGATCAGAATATTTTCGGGAACCGATTTTAAAAAGAATTATCAGGACAAATCTTTCAAAAAAGAAAGAAATCAACTGAAAAACGAATTAAAAAATTACAAAAATGACCTTAACTAAAAATAAATACTACTTTGAGGCTTTGGACAATTACCCATACAGCTTACCTGATTGTTTGGAAGCGTTGAACTATGCTCTGTCCTACGACCCGGAAGATGCAGACAGCCTTTGTCTGATGGGAAGAATCTATTCTGAGCAGTTAAAAAATTATGAGATCGCAAAACAGTATTTTCAAGAAGCGATGCAGTGTGATATTACCAACTTAAACGTTCCGCAATATTACATCAACTGTCTTTTAGCCAATGAAGATTTTCATGAAGCTGAAAAATTGATCAACTATTCTTTAAAAATAAAGGGAATTGATAAGTCGAATCTTTGGTTTTACAGAGCTTTGCTCTCCGAGAAAAGAGGAAGTTTCAATAATGCTTTGAAATTTTTGGATGAAGCGGCAAAATACTGTTTTAATGAATATAGTTTGAATGTGGTAAAGGATAGAAAGAAATTTATTAAATCAAAAATGCCAAAGAAAAATAAAAAGAAGAAGGAGACGAAATAAGTCTCCTTTTTTTGTAGTTTTAAAAGATGAAACTCTACGTATTTCTTTTATTATTAATTTTTTCATGTAAGAAAAACGAAGCTAAAGTAGAAATTATCCCAAAAGATGAAACTTTGGATTTGAAATATGAAGTGTTGAACCAGCTAATAGAAAATGATAGTATAAATTCCGGACGAAGTCATTTTATTTACAGTACAGGACTGATGCCAACAACCATCAACAAAGATGTTAAAGAAATAAGACCATTGGGCGTTGACCTTACATTTGATTCAATATTTTTAGAAAAAGATTCTGTTTTTTATTACAATCAAGAAAAAATTGATTTCAAATTCAAGTTTGATAGAAGTAAAATAAAGAGCAAATTGAAATATGTAACTGCTGAGAAGATTCTTCAAATGAGGCAAACAACAAATAGAGAGTTCTGGCAGGAATTTTACAAAAGATTCGATCGAAAATGCTTAAGAACTTTTTCTATTCCATTCTTTAATAAAGACAAAACAATTTGTGTCATTCAAAATTCGACAAGTTGTGGGATTCTAGATGCGGTTAGTTACACTGCGATATATAAAAAAGTAAATGGAAAATGGATCGAAGTACGTTCTTATGATCATTGGATTAGCTAAAAAATAAGAAAGGAGACCAAATAAGTCTCCTTTTATTATTCAAAAATCATTTTTTATTTACAGAAATCAAATAATCATAAACCATTTGATGTTGCTCATCACTCAATTTCGCTTTGGGAGCCATTCTGCTTAATGTTTTGATCCAGTCCTGATCATCGTGTTTTGCAGGATCGGGTAGTTTGTGACATCTGTTGCAGGAATTTTCAAAAACCGTTTTCCCCTGTGCTAAATGTTCAGCAGAGGTAAACTTTGGCCCTGTCACGGCTGTACTTTTTGGTCCGCACGAAACCATAAAAGCAGATCCTAAAATCATACTCCAAGCTAATTTTTTCATAATGATATTTTTTGTTGGTTGAATTTTTAATTCTTAATTCTTCACAGAAACCACATAATCATAAACCCACTGATGCTGTTCATCGGTAAGCTTAGCTTTTGGTGCCATAGAATTCATAATTCCTACCCATTGTACGGAAGTGAATTTAGTTGGTTCCGGCAAATCATGGCATCTTTTGCAGGCAGTCTCAAAAATAGTTTTTCCTTGTGCAATCTGTTCCGTCGTACTTGTTACGGATTTAGGAGCTTCCGTTACCGGAGTTGCTTTCGGAGTACATGATGCTAATAGTATCAATGCGAATGTTGCTGCTGCAAATAGACTTTTCATATCGTTTTTAAATTTGTTTTAAACAAAAATAATGAATTTTACAGGCGAATGGTATGTCGGTGTTAATTTAGAAGCATTAAAATTAATTTACTTTTTCTCGTATTTTGCGGGTTATTTTTATATTTTTGAATTGATGAAACCTTTAGGTTACATTTTTCCTTTTAAGAGAATAAAAAAGCTCTAAATGAAAATTTCAACTGAAGAATTTATTGATGGAATTAAGTCAGGCAATAAACGCCTGATCGCAAAAGCCATAACTTTGGTTGAAAGCACAAAAGCCGAGCATCGAAATCAGGCCGAAGAGCTCTTAAAACAAATTCTACCTCTTACCGGAAACTCAATCAGAGTTGGTATTACCGGAGTTCCCGGCGCAGGTAAATCTACATTCATCGAAAATTTTGGAAGGTTAGCAATTTCCCAAGGTAAAAAAGTGGCGGTTTTAGCCATTGATCCGAGTTCTGCGATTAATAAAGGAAGTATTTTAGGTGATAAGACAAGGATGGAAGAATTGGCAAAAGAAGAAAATGCTTTTATTCGTCCTTCTCCGAGCTCTGGTTTTTTGGGTGGGGTAGCCAATACGACTTTTGAAACGATGATGATTTGCGAAGCTGCAGGTTACGATTATAT
Organism: Chryseobacterium sp. CBo1; assembly: GCF_001693475.1. Classification (NCBI taxonomy): domain Bacteria; kingdom Pseudomonadati; phylum Bacteroidota; class Flavobacteriia; order Flavobacteriales; family Weeksellaceae; genus Chryseobacterium; species Chryseobacterium sp. CBo1. Next base: position 33,110 of record NZ_MAUH01000003.1, on the reverse strand, counting down.
TTTAATTGAAACCGTCGGAGTAGGGCAATCGGAAGTTTTGGTTGCTGATATAACCGATGTTTTTTTATTTTTGAAAATTATAGGCGGCGGAGACGAACTTCAAGGCATCAAACGTGGAATCATGGAAATGGTTGACATTATTTTTATTAACAAAGTGGATGAAAATAATCTTCAGAAAGCTAAAAATACTAAGCTCGAACTGAAACGTGCATTAGATTTTCTTCCGGCAAAAGAAAAAGACTGGAAAGTGCCTGTCTTACTTGGTTCCGCTTTAAATAATGAAGGTTTAAATGATGTATATCAAAAAATTGATGATTTTATTTCGTTAAAAAAGAAAACCAAACGCTTTGAAGAAGTTCGTACTCAACAATCTGAAAAACGATTTGAATATTGGGTTCAGGAATATATTTTAGCATTGATGAAAAAAAATAATTCAGTAGAAGAAGCTTATATTCAGCATAAAAAAAATGCTTCAGACCAGATTTCAAACCCGAATACTGAAGCAAAACTGTTTGTTGAAAAATTTTTACGAGATTCGAGATCCGAGTTTCGGGATTCAGAAAATATTTAATAATTTTTTCTAAGATTAAAGCTGCGAATTGCGTAAACCGAAACGTTTAAAGCTTTTCTTTCTCCTTTGTTTTTTCGTTTTCAGAAATATATCCGTCGTAAGAAATCGGCTGTCTGTCATTACTCCTAATTGAAGTAAGAGCTCTTCCGTTCTTAAAAATTTCGATGTTTATATCACTCACATTTTTTACATCATTAGGTTTGATTTTATAGACCCAGTTTCCTTTTTTACTCTGCGTTTTTGTCACCGCATAATCTTTTGAAGTAAATCTGTAACTTGTATCTGAACCACCGTAAGTCGTGTTAAATGATCTTCCGAAATAAGGAAGCGTAACTTCCATGACTCCTTTTTTTATTTCAATTCCGTAATTTTCACCGGAGATTTGAAATGTTCGAAGCTGAGGTGCATTCGGTATAGAATTTACAACATTGATGACATCATAGTTCATTGGGTTAGCCTTCTCTGCGTGAAAAGTAAATTCATCAGAACTCACCAGATTGTTTACTATTTGTGGATCTGTCTTTTGTGCAGTACAGTTCTGGAAAAAGAAAACGACCACAAAAGCAGATATGATTTTTATATAATTTTTCATGACATTAAAATTAGTAAATTTATACATCAAAATACGTGCAAAAAAATATATTGTGGTTTTTTGGAATAGATATTGTTAAGGTTCAAATATAATAAGCATAATTATGAAAATTAATCATTTTTTAGGAATGGGAGCTGCTGTTTTGGCGCTCGTAGCATGTACAACAAATCCGATGACGGGAAGAAAGTCCCTACAGATCGGAAGTTTGAATTCTCAAATTACAACAAGTGCAGTACAACAATATCAACAGACTTTGAAAGAATCTAAAGTTGTAACAGGAACTCAGGCTACTTTGGTAAAAAAAGTTGGAAACAGAATTAAAACTGCAGCCGAAAAATATTATGCAAGCATAGGGAGAAGTGCAGACTTATCAGGGTATCAGTGGGAATTTAACCTTCTTCAGGATAATCAGATTAACGCTTGGTGTATGCCGGGCGGAAAAGTGGCAGTATATACAGGGATTCTTCCGATCACAAAAGATGAAACAGGTCTTGCTGTTGTGATGGGACACGAAGTTTCTCATGCTTTGGCGGGACACGGTAATGAAAGAATCTCTCAGGCTATGGTTGCACAATATGGAGGGCAAATTTTGGGCGGAACAATTTCAAACGCACAGTTAGCAAAAGTTTTCGAAGCAGCATATCCTATCGGATCTCAGGTAGCTCTTTTGAAATATGGAAGAACTCAGGAATCTGAAGCAGATGAAATGGGATTAAATCTTATGGCGATTGCAGGATATGATCCAAAACAGGCTATTCCGTTCTGGAGCAGAATGGAAGCAGCTTCATCCGGAGCAAGACAACCGGAATTTTTATCAACACACCCGAGTCCTCAGACCAGAATTGCAGATATTCAGAACGATTTACCAAAAGCTTTGGAATATTACAGAGCTGCAGGTGGCAAAGGATAATTTTCTATAAATTTTAAAAGCCTTTCTTCAGTACAATTGAGTAAAGGCTTTTTTTAATTCTAAAAAATATAAATATGAAAAGTCTCTCAGTAGTCGGAATGATACTTTTGGCAGTATCGGCTTTACTTTTTTATTTAACAACAGATTTTACCGTTGAAAGAATTACAATTTCTCATGTGATGGGTGTAATGGCGGGAATCGGAATCGGTTTGATTTTTGGTGGATTGGTTGGCTATGTAAGCAAAGGCAGTGCGATAAAAGCTGAAGCAAAAAGAAGAGAATTCAAGCAGCTTCAGAAAGAAAAAGAAGAGCTAGAAAAACAGGCTATAGAAATTGAAAAACGTCAGGCTGAGCTTGAAAGGGAAAATACAAATCCTCAAATTTAGAATTTGAGGATTTCTTTATTTTATTTGATAAATCCGATTAGAATTTATACCCTAAACCAAGCAAAAATAAGCTTGATCTGTTATCGTAATCGATCTCTTGGTTTGATCCTGCAACATTGTTGATGAATTTTCTCTGATCTTTAGAAAAAGCACCTTCATATCTTGCAGAAAGAATTACCTTTTTGATTTCACTTTGCACACCTAGCTGGTAACCTACCGTAAATTCTTTAGCATCAACTTTCTGAATGAAATTATCAAAATTATCACTCTTCGCTAAGTTGAAGCTTCCAACAGGACCTGCATAAGCGCTTAGAAGATCTCCCAAAACATTTACCCCAACCAAAACAGGAATATCTACTCTGCTGTTTTTAGCTTTTATGGTTGTTTGTTCTGAATTTGCATCATTCTGTACAGTAACTTCATTACTGAAATTAGTATAATATATTTCCGGCATCAGATATAATGCAGTTGGTAAATCGATTTTTAAAGATAAACCAACATTGAAACCTGTAATATTTTTGCCTTTTTGCTCTACAGCATTGGTTGCAGCTGTCTTGAAGTTCTTCCATGATGCCGAGCTTGTCGGGATCAGAACATTTGCTTTTCCGGCCAAAGAAATCTGCGCCGAAGCAAATACTGAAAAACCAATGAATGCTGCACTAATCAATTTTTTCATTATCGTCAATTTTTGTAATAGTATTGTCTATTGTTTTATTATTCTCAAGTAAATACTCTCTCAGTTCCTTGAATAGTTCTGATGAGTAAACGAAATCTATCAGGTTTTTATTGCCAGCGGTGATGAGAACGTCTTTGTTGCCTTCCCACTCTTTTATACCCAGTCTCAGATATACAATTTTCTCGCCAATCGTCATTACCGAGTTCATATCGTGGGTGTTGATGATGGTTGTAGTGTTGTATTCTTTGGTAATTTCAAGCAAAAGATCATCAATAATATTTGATGTATATGGATCTAATCCTGAGTTGGGCTCGTCACAAAAAAGATATTTAGGATTGTTTACAATTGCTCTTGCAATGGCAACACGTTTCTGCATTCCTCCGGAAATTTCTGACGGGAATTTTTTATTGGCTTTATCTAAATGCACCCTTCCGATCACATCAAAAACTCTTCTTTTCTTTTCTCTGAAAGTAAGATTGGTAAACATATCCAGCGGAAACATAATGTTTTCTTCAACCGTCATTGAGTCAAATAATGCACTTCCCTGGAATACGGTTCCGATTTCCGATCTCAAATGTTGTTTTTCTTCTCTCGTCATTACATTGATATCGCGCCCGTCAAAAAGAATTTCTCCCGATGAAGGCTGATAAACGTTTAATAAACTTTTAAGAAACACCGTTTTTCCCGAACCACTCTGCCCGATAATCAGATTCACTTTTCCTTTGTCGAAAGAGGTTGAAATACCCTTTAATACTTCAACTTCATCAAAACTCTTTTTCAGATCTTTTACCTCAATCATTAGCTTAATATTAATTGGGTTAATAGTAATTCAGAAAGGATAATGAAAACCATCGTCCAGACTACAGCTTGTGTACTCGCTCTACCAACTTCAAGTGATCCGCCTTTTACATTATATCCGTAATAAGAAGGAACTGTTGCAATAATAAATGCAAAAACAACAGTTTTCGTAAATGCATAATAAATGAAAAGATTAGGCATATACATCTGAATACCGGTGATATAATCTGCCGTCGTCCAGTTTCCTGTAAGAAGACCAGCAATATAGCCGCCGCCAATACCGAACACAATACTGATAGCAATAAGCAACGGATTAAAAATAACGCATGCAATAATTTTCGGAAAAATTAGAAAATTTGGAGAATTTACTCCCATGATGTCTAACGCATCGATCTGCTCAGAAACCCTCATGGTTCCAATACTGGATGCAATATATGAACCTACTTTACCGGCTAAAATAAGACTGATGATCGTGGGTGAAAATTCCAGCACCAAAACTGCTTTTGTTGCATAACCAACGAAAGATGGCGGAATTGGAAATGAAGAAGCATCAAAATTATTAAACATCTGAATTGCAACTACTGCTCCCACGAATATAGAAGTGAAAATCACCAACCCAAAAGAGTTGACTCCCAAATCATTGATTTCTCTCATAAACAGCTTCCAAAAAACTCTCATTTTCTGAGGCTTCTGGATTGATTTTCCGAGGAGTAACATGTATTCTCCTATCGCTGTAAAAAACTTTTTTAACATTCTGCTAAATTAGGCTATTTTTATTTAACTAAATTAAATTTTAAGGAATACTGATCTCTCTGTTTTAACCTTAAATTCAATATTAATTTGCATTTTTATCTCCTTTTATCACCAACAAAATAGTTCTTAAAATGATAACTAAATCTAAAACGAAACTCCAGTTTCTTACATAAAATGCATCAGCAAGAATACGTTTGTTCATTTCAATTTCCACATCTCCTGCATCACCTCTTAAACCGTTTACCTGAGCCAGACCTGTAATTCCGGGGTTAGTATGACTTCTCAGGCTGTATCTTCCGATTTTTGGTTTGTAATAATCATCTACCGCCAACATGTGAGGTCTTGGGCCTACCACCGACATCTCGCCTTTTAAAACATTAATAAACTGTGGCATTTCATCGAGGCTGGTTTTCCTTAAAAACTTTCCGATTTTGGTTATTCTTGCATCATTTTCGCTTGTTGTTTTCTTTGCCGAATCATCATTTACAAACATTGTTCTAAACTTGATACAATTAAAAACCTCTTCATGAAAACCATATCTTTTCTGAATAAAGAAAACAGGCCCTTTGGAACTTCTTTTAATCAGCAAAGCAATAATAGGAAACAGCCACGAACAGATGAACAGCAAAACTAAGACCGAAAAAATAATATCAAAAGTTCTTTTCAATAAAAAATTAGAATAATAATCTAAAGGATATTTTGCCTGGGTTAAAACTGGCTGTGTCTGAATGTATCCCAAATCATAAAAGAAAAAATTATTTCTGGAAATATTCGGAATCAGGGAAATATGTACCTTATTGGCTTCCGCTAATCTGAATATCTCATTTTGCTTCTCGTCGCTGAAAGAATTTTCGGCAGGAAGAAATAGAGTATTGATGCCGTTTTTCTTCCAGAATTCCGTCAGATTTTCAGCATTTACTTCAGAAGTGTAATCGTATGTTTTGTAACCGAAATCTTTTCTTTCTTCAATAATTCTCTTCAAAACTTCTGTTGAGTTATTTTCACTGAGAAACATTACATTGCGATGGTTTATCCCTATTGTTCTGATGTATCTTATTAAATAGTAGACCGCTGATTTTAATAAAAAAATGAAAAAGAAAAGATATAATGACAACCACGTCAGTTCTGAACCAAAAAACTGATTGCTGCTCACTTTACGAATAAGAACCAACCCGATAATAAACAACAGAAAATGAACGATTATTCTTTCTACAAAAAGGATGTAGGTGAGATTTCTGGAAATGTTATAGATCTTCGTTCTACCACTCAGTAAAATCCAAAAAGAGATAACAAGAAGTAACGGAAATGAACTTTCATACCATAGATCTTCATCCTGAACAATTACACCCCGGGTTGTACTGATAAAATAGAATATAAAAACCCCTGCGATAACCAAAAGGTCAAGCAAAATAATGATTGATTTCAGATATCGGGAATATCGTATTCTTTGCATCTATCTTTAATGAAAAAAGCGAGAAGCTAAATATAACAATTTTACGGTATATTTAAATATTTATGTGTCTGAACCGAAGCCTGCCAACGAGGATTTTCAAGAATGAAATCGGTCATCTTCGGATACATAGCATCACGCTTGCTCCATTCGCTTTGAAGATATAATCTGCAGTTTTCGGAAACTTTTTCAGCCTGCTCCTGAGCAAATATAAAATCGTTATTGTTAAAAATAATTACTTTCAGCTCGTGAGCTTTAGCATAAATTTCTTCTTTAGGCAAACCTGTTTTCTTTGGAGAAAGGGTGATCCAATCCAGTTGTCCGCTCATCGGATAAGCTCCGGATGTTTCAATGTGAATTGTACAACCCAGTTCTTTTAATTTTGATGTTAAAATATCAAGATTCCACATCAAAGGTTCACCACCTGTTAAAACAATGGTTTTACAATGTTTTGCAGCAGTTTCTGCAATTTCCTCAGCATTCATTAAAGGGTGAAGGGTAGGATCCCAGCTTTCTTTCACATCGCACCAGTGACAGCCAACATCGCAGCCGCCCAATCTGATGAAATAAGCTGCTTTTCCTGTATGTGCACCTTCTCCCTGAATAGTGTAAAAATGCTCCATCACTGGGAGCATTTTACCTTCTTTTAATAATATATCTTCTTCTTTATTCATTTTAAAATTAGTCGTTATAGACCGAAGTTTTGTAGGCAATGATGGTGTTTTTCATCAACATCGCTCTTGTCATAGGCCCGACTCCTCCCGGAACTGGCGTGATCCAGCTTGCTTTTGCGGCACAGCTGTCGAAATCTACATCACCTGCCAAATAATATCCTTTTGGAGAATCGTTGTCTACTCTTGTAATACCTACGTCAACAATCACTGCACCTTCTTTGATCATTTCACCTTTTAAAAAGTGAGGATCACCTAAAGCGGTGATTACGATGTCTGCTTTTTTAGTGTATTCTTCGATATCTTTTGTGTAAGAGTGCGTTAAGGTAACTGTAGAGTTTCCTGGAAAATCTTTTCTTCCCATCAAAATACTCATTGGTCTTCCAACAATTTTACTTCTACCGATGATGACACAGTCTTTACCTTTCGTTTCAATATTATATCTTTCTAATAATGTTAAAATCCCGAATGGAGTCGCAGGCAAGAAAGTATCCATTTCCAAAGCCATTTTCCCGAAGTTCTCAGGATGGAAACCGTCAACATCTTTTCTTGGATCGATTGCGTTGATGATTTTTTCCTGATCGATCTGATCCGGTAAAGGCAACTGAACGATAAATCCGTCAACTGCTTTAGATTTGTTTAATTCATCGATTTTTTCCAATAATTCAGATTCAGAAACCGTGCTTGGAAATTTCACTAAACTCGATTGAAAACCAACTTCTTCACAATCTTTTACTTTTGCATTTACATAGGCTTTACTCGCTCCGTTGTTTCCAACAAGAATCGCCACCAAATGCGGTGCTCTTCTTTTTCCGGCAACTATTTTTTCAACTTCAGCCTTAATTTCCTGTTTTATTTCTTTGGATACTTTTAATCCGTCAAGAATTTCTGCCATTTTTACTTTTATTAGATATTTACTTTCTTTTACTTATTCGATTTATAATAATTAATCAACCCATTTGTTGAAGAATCATGAGAGCTAATGGTCTCATTATTTTCAAGTTCCGGAAGAATTTTATTGGCTAAAACTTTTCCTAATTCCACTCCGAACTGATCGAAACTGAAAATATTCCAGATCACACCCTGAACGAAAATTTTATGCTCATACAAAGCGATTAGCTGACCCAATGAAAAAGGCGTTAATTCATTGATTAGTATAGAGTTTGTTGGTGTATTTCCGTGGAAGACTTTGTAGTTTAATAAGAAATCAATTTCCTCATCAGATTTTCCTGAAGCTTTTAATTCCGCCTCAACTTCTTCTTCCGTTTTTCCGAAGGCAAGTGCCTCAGTCTGAGCAAAAAAGTTGGCTAAAAGTTTGTCCTGATGATCAGAAACTTTGTTCGGACTTTTTGCATATGCAATAAAATCTGCAGGAATCAATTCTGTTCCCTGATGAATCAATTGATAGAAAGCGTGCTGTCCGTTTGTTCCCGGCTCACCCCAAATGATTGGTCCTGTTTCATATTCTACGAACTCACCGTTTCTGTCGACACATTTTCCGTTACTTTCCATATCTCCTTGTTGAAAGTATGCCGGAAATCTGTCTAAATATTGAGAATAAGGAAGAATTGCATGCGTTGTTGCAGCATAAAAATTACGATACCAGATTCCGATTAATCCCATCAAAATAGGAATGTTCTCACCAAATTCGGCTGTTTGGAAATGTTGATCCGTATCGTTAGCTCCTTTCAATAATTGCTCAAAGTTTTCGTATCCTACTGAAAGAACGATGCTTAAGCCAATCGCACTCCATAAAGAATATCTTCCGCCAACCCAATCCCAGAATTCGAAGATATTTTCTTCTGCAATTCCGAAGTCTTTAACTGCCTGAACGTTAGTTGATAAAGCAACAAAATGTTTGGCTACATCTTCCTGTTTTCCGGCTTTTAAGAACCAGTCTTTTGCCGAATTCGCATTTGTCATCGTTTCCTGAGTCGTAAATGTTTTAGAAGCGATGATAAATAAAGTTGTTTCAGGATTCAAGTTTTTTACAACTTCTGCCATATGATTTCCGTCCACGTTAGAAACAAAATGAACGTTTAGCCTTGTTTTAAAATGCTTCAAAGCAGAAACTACCATCACAGGTCCCAAATCTGAACCACCGATTCCTATGTTCACGACATCTGTAATTTCTTTTCCGCTGAAACCTTTGTGTGTTCCTGAAATAATACTTTCAGAAAAAGATTTCATATGATCTAAAACTCTCTTGATCTGAGGCTTGATATTTTCACCATCTACCAAAATTTCCTTGTCTGAAAAATCTCTCAAAGCAGTGTGAAGAACGGCTCTTCCTTCTGTTTCGTTGATTTTATCTCCCGAAAACATTTTAGAAATTGCATCCTTGAGCTGACACTCTTCTGCAAGATTTAATAATAATCCTTTCGTTCTTGAATCAATCAGATTCTTAGAATAATCGAATAAATAATTATTTTTTTTTATAGAAAACTCTTCAAAACGGTTGGGATTGTATTGAAAAAGACTTCTCAGATCAAAGTCATTATCACCAAAATGTTCGTCAAGATCTTTCCAACTGTTGGTTTGTGTAGGATTTATTTTAGATAGCATAAATTAAATTTAGGGTTTAAAAAGCTGATTTTTAGAAAATATCACATTTAAAATCACGATAATTAAAATGTAAGTTTTCAAACCGCAAATTTACGGAATTTTTGCGCAACGATGTTAATTGAGGATTAAAAATCAGTTTTCAAGGATTATCAGGATGAAAAATAAAACCTCCGCAAAAGCGAAGGTTCAAATAATCTATGTTGATAACCTAAAGGTTAGGATGCCGGATTTTCTTGGTTTGGTTGCTGAATTTTATTTTTAGATTGATTTTTTCTGTAAAAGTAAAATATCAGTCCGCAGATTAATAGAATTGGCCAAATCATAATTAATCCAACGATAAGTTTCTGAATTAAATAATAACCTTCCACAAAAGCATTTTTCGCACTGTAAAAAAAGTTGAATTTGTATTTGTTGTCAATGTTTTTTGAATTGATTACTGCAATTTCTGCAATACGAAGCTTGGGTTCTTTTATGTAAATATCAACAGTACTGTATTTAAGATTATCGGTTACGTTAAGATTGGCGAGTTGTTGCGAATTGTTTTCAGACATATTTTCATCACTCATTTTCACTTTGTCTTTTGTGGTTTTAAGTTCAGAAATATTTTCGCCGGTTTTCTTGATTCTTTTTCCCTCCAATTCAGCATATTTAATGTTTGAAGTTATGTCTTCCGCATTGATGATTCTTGAATTCAGGAATAGTTTTTTATCATTAATTAAAGTTAAAAGCTCACCCAATCTTGAAGAGGGAACTCTTACCTGCATTGTGTTTTCGGTCTGATATTTTTTCACAAGCATTGCTTCTTCATCGGAAGTATTGTAAGTGTCTTCAGAAATCACACGACTTTGCAGGTTGCTGTTGGTAACAAACCCGCCAAGTTCCTGAGCCGATTTTTCAATGGAAATTGTTGCATCATAAACATCCTTTACCTCCATATTAACATCAGCTGTTTTGATGAATTGCTTGTCTTTTACAGACATGGTTGCAGCAGATGAAACACTGTCTGATACATTTACGTAGGCAGAATCTGCAGACGTTGACATTTCGTAATCACTTGCTGTTGCTTCGCCTTTTTTGCAAGAGTAAATTCCTAATAATAATGCTGTTGCAATCGTTAATCTGATGTGTGTCGTTTTCATAATATTTATTTTTAATGTTTTGCTTAACCCAAAGTCCAGCAGAATCTTTTGTAATGTTTGAATATTGCAGGTAAACCTTTTGTAAATAATTATTTAGATTTAAATGATTGTTATTCAGTATTTTGTAAATGATATACGGAGCGTAGCGTGGTATTTCGGATTGATTTTTGCTGATGTTTTACAAATTAAAACTCAAAATAGATATGTCTAAAACCTTTTCTAAAATCCGAAACGCTATAGAACTTTTTAAAGCCATTGATTTTGATCAGCTGAGCGAAATTTCGCAAAAAGTAAATCTTCCGAAGCTGATGGAAAATTTTTCCAAGCTTGATGATAAGCAACTCAATGGAATGATGAAAATGCTGGATCCAAACAAAAAGAAAAAAGATCTTCCACCAATTGATGGCGATTTCTACGATATCTATCATACTCTGACTCCTGAGCAAAGGGAAGTTCAGCTTAAAGTAAGGGAGTTTATGGAAAAAGAAGTTAAGCCTTTGGTGAATCATTATTGGTTAAGAGACGAATTTCCGCATGAATTAATTCCAAAGTTTCAGAAACTTGATATTTGTGGGGTCACCTATGAAGGTTACGGTTGCAAAGGAATGCCTTTTCTGATGGAAGGCGTTATTGCAATGGAAATGGCGAGAATTGATGCTTCAATAGCGACATTTTTTGGAGTGCAATCGGGTTTGGCAATGGGTTCGATCTATATTTGCGGTTCTGAGGAGCAAAAACAAAAATGGCTTCCCCAAATGCAGAAATTCGAAAAAATTGGAGCTTTTGGATTAACCGAACCGGAAGTGGGTTCCGGAGCAGCAGGAGGCTTAACGGTTACCTGCAAAAAAACTCCTGAAGGCTGGGTTTTAAACGGAGAAAAAAAATGGATCGGAAATGCAACATTTGCTGACATTATTATTATTTGGGCAAGAGATTTAGATGACGGTGAAGTGAAAGGTTTTATTGTTGAAAAAGATAATCCCGGTTTTTCGGTACAGAAAATTAAAGGGAAAATGGCTCTTCGAATTGTACAAAATGGTTTAATTACATTAAAAGATTGTATCGTTACAGAAGAAAATCGTCTCCAAAATGCCAATTCATTTAAAGACACGGCAAAAGTATTGAGAATGACTAGAGCTGGAGTTGCATGGATGGCGACAGGTTGTGCAAGAGGAGCTTATGAAAGCGCTTTAGATTATACCAGAAAAAGAGAACAGTTCGGAAAACCAATTGCTTCTTTCCAAATGATTCAAGGGCATTTGGTGGAAATGCTTTCTAATTTAACCGCAATGCAAACAATGGTTTTCAGGCTTTCTGAAATGCAGGATGAAGGAATTTTGAAAGACGAACACGCTTCTTTAGCTAAAGTTTTTTGTACGTTAAGAACAAGAGATGTCGTTTCCAGAGCTCGTGAAGTGATGGGCGGAAACGGAATTCTTTTGGAGTATGATGTCGCAAGGTTTGTTGCCGATGCAGAAGCCATTTATTCTTATGAAGGAACAAAAGAAATCAATTCACTGATTGTCGGAAGATCGATCACCGGTTTCAGTGCATTTGTGTAAAAGTCAATAGTGAATTGTGAATTTTGCTTCGCAAGTGAATTTAAAATTGACAAGCAAGGCGAATTTACAATTCACTATTCACACTACTATTTCAGCAAAGCTTTATATTTTTCTTTGTTGTCAATAATTATCCAGATATTGATCAGGAAAAGAACTCCGGCAATCGACATTCCCATCGTTGATTTGTCAATCGTGAAAACGTGAAGAATAATTCCGACCATTACCGGTAAAATAACTATCGCGCCTAAAGCTCTTGTTTTTGGGAAAATAAATAATATGCCGCCAATTGCCTCTACGATTCCAACCAAAGGCATCAACCAATGCAATTGATTGAACGCTTCAAAAATTTTCATTTGCTCCGGTGTTTGTTCCGGCATTGGCATGTAGTTGAAAAGTTTATTTAAGCCTGCATTAATAAACATGAGCCCAAAAATAAGACAGATAATAAATTTAATGATTTTCATAAATTGAATTTTTATTAAAATTAAATAAAATTCTAATTCGTTATGAAAAAATCACTAAATTTTTATATTTAATATTAATTATTCATTGCTTATTAATATTCTAATCCATTTCCTTTAAGGTGATGTTCTTAGAAATTTTGTAGCTTTTCTTTTTCTTATTGGGTTTTTCATCTTCGCCGAGAAGTTTTCCCCAAGGTTGCAATCCGTCGACTCTTTCAAAAATAATTTTAATAATCGCAATCGCCGGAATACACAGAAACATTCCTGAAATTCCCCAAAGATGTTCTCCTAAAAGAATACCGATAAAAGAAAATAATGCGTTAATTTTTACTTTTGAACCTACGACAAAAGGTAGAACAATATTTCCGTCGATCGCATGAACGATGACGTAACCAATTGCTACATACACACAAGTGGAAACTGTTCCCGTCGCAAATGCAATAAAACAAGAAATTAAAAGCGAAATACAAATTCCGATGTAGGGAATAACATTTAATAAACCCGTTAAAACACCCAATAAAATGGCATATTTTACACCTAAAATAGTCAGAACAATGGTCGTAAGAACAGAAACGATAATCACCTGAAGACACAATCCGATGATGTATCTTTTCGTCATAATTCTTACCTCAGAAACCACTTCCTGAACGCTTGCTTTATGCTTTTCATTAAATACATTAACGATGAAATTGTTCAAAATTCTTCTGTAATTTAAGATGAAGATAAAAAACAAGATGAAAAACGCCAGAAATCCTAAGCTCGTAGAGAAAATTCCAAATGTAAATCCTAAAATGATTCCCGAAGAAGATAATAGTTTATTTAAACCCTGATCAAGATAATCGAGCTGCTCATCAATTTTCACATTGAAAGTATGCGAAACCCAGGTCTGAAGATTATGGAACACCAGATTGAACTGCTTTGTAAGATGCGGAATATCTTTGCTGAAACTTGAAATCTGTGTACTGAAGAAAAATATCATTCCGGTGAGAATAGTCAACATTATCATTACAGAAACAATGGTTGAAACCGATCTTGTAAACCTTAGTTTTTTTCTAAAAAATTAGCAATCGGCAAAAAAAGCATCGCCATTAAAAATGCTAAAAAGAATGGAGCCAAAATGCTTTGTCCCAGCTTAATAAGATAGCCGATTCCGATAATGGAAATGACTGCTAATGCAAGTTTCGGAAGAAAAGGAAGTTTAAAAAAATTCATGGGAAGGTTTTTCTACACATAACAAAAACCTCACCGTTTTCCGATGAGGTTATAAATTTATAAATAAAAATTTTATTTTTCGATAGCCAGTTCCAGAACTTCGTTCATCCAGCTTACATAGTTTACTTTCAGGTTTTTCAGGTAATCCTGCTTGATTTCTTCTACATCCTTTCTGTTGGCTTCACACAAAATCACTTCTTTTATTCCTGCTCTTGTTGCAGCGAGTAATTTTTCTTTAATTCCACCTACAGGAAGCACTTTTCCTCGTAAAGTAATTTCCCCGGTCATTGCAAGGTGAGGTTTTACTTTTTTATTTTTAAATGAAGAAACCATAGAAGTCAGCATCGCAATTCCGGCAGAAGGTCCGTCTTTTGGTGTTGCACCTTCAGGAACGTGAACGTGGATGTTTTTTTTCTCCAAATCATCTTCACTGATTCCCAAATCTTCATGTTTGGCTTTAATATATTCCAAAGCAATCGTTGCAGATTCTTTCATAACCGTTCCCAGATTTCCGGTCATCGTAAGATTTCCTTTTCCGTTGCTGGTTAAGCTTTCGATAAATAAAATGTCTCCACCAACACTTGTCCAAGCCAAACCTGTAACAACTCCTGGAACGTCCGTTAATTCAGATAAGCTCTTCGGTCTTGGAACACCTAAAATTTCATCAACTTTTTCAATAGAAATTTTAGCGTCATATTCTTTTACCAAAGCGGTCTGAAGAGCAACCCAACGTGCAATCGCTGCGATTCTTTTTTCTAAAGTTCTCACACCGCTTTCGGAAGTATGAGCTTCGATAATATGTTTCAGTTCAGAACTTCCAAGTTTGAAAGATTTTGCAGTCAAACCGTTTTCGTCCTGTTGTTTTTTAATTAAATGTCTCTTCGCAATCTCAATTTTTTCCTCTAGCGTATACCCTGCAATCTGAATGATTTCCATTCTGTCTAAAAGCGGAGTCTGAATGGTTGAAAGTGAGTTTGCAGTTGCCAAAAACATGACTTTAGACAAATCGTAACCCATTTCAAGGAAATTGTCATAGAAAGAGCTGTTTTGTTCAGGATCAAGAACTTCAAGCAAAGCCGAACTCGGATCGCCGTGCATTCCTTTTCCTACTTTATCGATTTCATCCAAAACAATAACGGGATTTGATGTCCCGGCTTTTTTAATGGACTGAAGAATTCTTCCTGCCATCGCGCCAATGTAGGTTTTTCTGTGACCACGGATCTCGCTCTCGTCATGAAGTCCGCCTAAAGAAACACGCATATATTTTCTTCCCAAAGCATCGGCAACCGATTTCCCCAAAGAGGTTTTACCAACTCCGGGAGGACCTACCAACAATAGAATTGGCGATTTCATATTGTTCTTTAATTTTAAAACAGCCATGTGCTCTAAAATTCTTTTTTTGATGTCTTCTAAACCAAAATGGGCTTTATCTAAAACTTTCTGGGCTTTTTCAATATCAAAAGTATCTTTTGTGAAAGTATCCCAAGGAAGATCGGTGAAGAAATCCAGGTAATTTCTCTGAACATTATAGTCGGGAGAATTTGGGTTTTGACGCTGAAGTCTGTTGATTTCTTTTAGGAAATGTTCTTCAACATCAGCATTCCAGTTTTTGGTTTTTGATTTTTTAATTAAATCTTCAACATCGCTTTCCGGGCCACCTCCCAATTCATCCTGAATCGTTCTGATTTGCTGGTTTAAGAAATATTCTCTTTGTTGTTTGTCTAAATCTTTGGAAGTTTTCTGATGAATCTGATTTCTCAGTTCCAGCTTTCTGAAATCCTCATGCATCATTTCGTAGCACTTGTTTGCTCTTTCCATGAGATTTTTCTCTTCCAGAAGCTTTTGCTTTTCTGAATAAGGGAAATTGGCATTTGTGCTGATGAAATTTAAAAGATCATCATTATTGTTGATATTTTTTATTGCAAAATTGGCAGCATTGGGAATGTTCGGATCAAGCTCAATAATTTTCAGAGCCAAATCTTTAATATTCTCTAGTAATGCTTCATATTCTTCCTTGTTTTTAGCTTTCGTATCTTTTAGCTTGGCGATTTCAGCTTTAAAATAAGGTTGGCTGTTTACAATTTTCTTGATTTTAAACCTTTGAAAACCTTTGGTGATTGCTGTAATATTCCCTTCTGGAAGTTTGATGATCTTAATAATCTTTGCCAAAGTTCCTGTCTGATAAAGATCTTTCTCGGTTGGCTGCTCAATATCAGAGTTTTTCTGGCTTACGATTCCGATGTAATCGCCATTTTGCTGCGCTTCTTCAAGCAACTGTATCGATGTCTTTCTTCCTGCAGTAATAGGAATTACAACATTCGGGAACATTACCATATTTCTTACCGGAAGTATTGGGAAAATATTCTGGTCAGAACTTTTCTCTTGATCTACATTCAGGTCAGAAAGATTGATTTCTTCGGCGACGATGTTGAAACCGTCCCCAAGAATATCATCAAAATTTATATCTTCAAATTCTGTCATAATAAATCGAATGACAAATTGTCATTTTCAGTTAAAGTCGTTAGATTGATATTTCACAATATGCTTTTAAAAGGCAATATACGTGAATTGTATTAAAGATTGTCAAGTTTAATGCCATTTGTTAATCATCAAAAAATACGGTCAAAATTTCCATTTTAAGAGTATTTGAATTTTAAAAATTAAAAAAACGACTTATATTTCTGTAATTTCTTAAAAATGTGTATTTTCGCACACTGATATAAAAACTATATTTATAAAATGGCAATTTTAGGACAGATTAGGAGTAAGCCTTGGCTTTTAATGGGCGTTATCGCATTGGCACTTTTGGCCTTTTTGGTAAATCCTGATAGTATTGATAAGGTTTTTGGAAAAAACCCTGATGTTTTAGGAAAAGTAAATGGTGAGAAAATTACCCGTGAAGAGTTTAACGACCAGCTTTTTGTATTACAGCAGCAGGCGGAGCAGCAAGGACAGCCGAAAAACGGTCTTGAAGAGCAGGCTTGGCAATTATTGGTACAATCAAAGTTAATTAAGCAGCAGTTTGAAAAAATGGGCTTTGAAATGACTGATGATTTGTTCTGGAGTCAGATCCAGTTCGATCAGATGTTTGCTCAGAATCAACAGTTGTTTGACGAAAAAGGTAACTTCAAACTTCAGGAGCTTAAAAAAGAAGTTGAAACTTTACAGAATACAAATCCCGAAGCTTACAGTCAATGGTTGAAAACCAGAAAAACGATTGAGTACAGAATAATGGCAAGACAGGTTTTTGCTAATATTTCTACAGGGATTACTACCGGTAAAAAAGAAGCTGATGAATTGATGAAAGAAAGAGATCAGCTTGCTGATATCGATTTCGTAAAAGTAGATTACGCTTCTTATCTTCAGAAAAACAAAATTAAAGTTACGACTGAAGATTTGAAAAAATATATTGATGAACATCCGGTAATGTTCAAAACAGAACCAAGCAGAAATTTAGGAGTTGTATTTTTCCCTTCACAGGCTAGTGCTGCTGATGAGGCGGCTGTACAGAAAGAGATCACAAAAATTTTCTCTGGCGGTACTGATGCAAGTGGTGGTAAAGAAAACTTCCAGAATACAACAAACGATTCAATGTTTGTAATGGCAAATTCAGATATGCCTTACAATAACGCTTATGTTCCGGCAACTCAAATGCCTCAAGGATTACAGGGTAAGATTGAAACTGCTGCAATTGGACAGGTTTTCGGACCTTACAAAGAGCAGAATCTTTATGTATTGTCTAAATTGATTGACAAAAAACCATCAGATTCTACATTGTCAAATCATATTTTAATCTCTTACAAAGGTGCCGAGAGATCTACGGCAACAAGATCTAAAGAAGAAGCTAAGAAAATTGCGGACAGTTTAATGGCTGTAATTAAAGCTAATCCTGCAAAATTTGCAGAAGGTCTAAAGCTTTCTGATGAACCGGGTGCTGTTGAAAGAAAAGGTAGTGTGGGTTGGACGACTCCTCAAAGTCAGTTTGCTCCAGGATATTTAGCGTTTTTGGCTAATAATCCTAAAGGTGCAACAGGTTTGGCCGAAACAAGTTTCGGTTACCACATCATCAATGTTGAAGATAAAAAATCTGGAGCAATGGGGTATAAAATTGCTCACATCGTAAAAACAATCAAGCCTTCTGATGCTACTGAAGCAGAAACAGATAAAAAAGCAAGAAGATTTATTCAGCAGATTCAAGGGAAATCTTTCAACGATTTCGTAAACATTGCTAAAAAATCAAACTACCAGTATTCTAATGCTAAATCTGCAAAAAGATTTGACGGTCAGTTACAAGGTTTAGGAACAGATAAAGACGGTGAAATCATTGCTTGGGCTTTTGATAAGAAAAGAGAAAAAGGTGATACCGAATTCTTTACAGTAGACGGCACGGGAGATAAAATTGTTGTTTACTTGAACGGAAAACAAGAAAAAGGTCTTGCAGATCCTGAATCTGTAAGAGATCAGATAGAAACAGTTGTTCAGAATAAACTGGCTGCAAAACAGATTTCAGCTAAAATCGGAAAAGCAGGAAGTTTAGATCAGGTTGCTAAAACATTTGCTACAACTAAGCAATCTGCACAGGTAAATATGCTTAATCCTTCTGTAGCCGGAGCAATGGAGCCTAAAGTTGCTGGTGCGGCATTTGGGATTGCAAAAGGAAAAACTTCAAACCCGATCGAAGGTGGAACAGGCGTTTATGTGATCGTTAAAAAGAACGAAACTCTGAACAAACAACCTGGAGACGCTAAGCAGTTTACTGAGTCTGTTACTCAGAGAAATGCAGGAATGTTTGGTCAGGCTTGGTTGAAAAGCTTACAAGATAATGCAGATATCGATGATTACAGAATCGAAATCTGGAGCAAGCTTGGAACTCAGCAATAAGATTCTGATTTAGAAATATAAAAGCGCCAAATTATTTTGGCGCTTTTTTTGTATTTTACGCAGAGCAATAAAGAGAAAGATTAACTTAAAATGTGCTATATTTGCTACATTAGAAAAAATTTAACAAGTGAAATTCAGTAAAGAATTAAAAGCTGGTTTAATCGCGCTTTTAGCCATCGTCGGCTTTGTGATTTTATTCCAATTCATGAAAGGCAGAAGCCTTTTTACTACCGATAATATATTTTACGCTAAATATGATAATGTGGAGGGATTAACACAATCTGCTCCTGTTTCCATTAATGGTTTGAAAGTAGGGCAGGTTGACAAGATCATTCCTCAGACAACCAAAGATGGGAAAATACATTTTGTCGTAAAAATAACCGTAGATAACAATTTTGAATTTTCAAAAAATTCCAATCTTGAAATTTTCGAGCCGAGCTTAATGGGCGGTAAAGAAATGAGAGTGAATTTATTCTATGGTGGCGAAACTGCAAAAGATGGTGACACCCTTAAAGGAGCTTTTAAGCTGGGAATGATGAACAGTCTTTCTTCTCAGGTTGGTCCTGTGAAAGATCAGCTGCAAACTGTTTTGCACAGAGTGGATTCTTTGATGGCAAATGCTAATCAGGTGATGAACGCTCAGAACAGAGAAGAAATTAAAGTTTTACTTCATAATTTGAATAAAACAGTTGGCGCATTAGAAACTACAGCAGGAAGTGTAAATAGATTGGTTGGAAACAACGACCCTAAACTTCAGAAAGTTTTGGATGAAGCAAGTCTTACCATGAAAAGCGGTAAAGTTACTTTAGACAAATACGGAAATCTTGCAGAAAGTATTGATACAAAACAATTGAATCAAACAATTGCTAATCTTGATCAGACTGTAGGAAAACTGAACAGTGTTGTTGCAGGAATCGACAGAGGTGAAGGAAGCCTAGGTAAAATCATGAAAGACGACCAATTGTACAACAATCTGAATTCTGCTTCTACAAATCTGAATTCTTTAATTGAAGATATGAAAGCCAATCCTAAGAGATATATCAATTTCTCGGTTTTCGGTAAGAATAGTAAAGACTAAAAAACTTAACCATGCAGTATCTTGATAATGTACTTTTTCTGATTTTGCTGATAGCAGGTTTAGGGCTGTTCGGAAAAAGCCTTATGAAAATCTACAGAAACATCAGATTAGGAAGAGAAATCAACCGAAACGACAGAAAGGCAGAGCGATGGGAGACCATGGCTCGTGTAGCAATGGGACAGAGCAGAATGACAGCAAGACCAATTGCAGGAGTTCTCCATCTATTTGTATATGTAGGTTTTATTATTATTAATATAGAATTACTTGAAATCATCGTTGACGGAATCTTCGGAACCCACCGTTTCTTAGCTACAGTCTTAGGTGACGGTTTCTACAGTTTCTTTACAGCAACCTTAGAAATTTTAGCACTTTTGGTAATCATTGGGGTTGTTACTTTCTTTATCCGTAGAAATTTTTATGGTGTGAAAAGGTTAACAATGAAAGAACTTTTCGGTTGGCCAAAAAATGATGCAAACTGGATTTTGATCATTGAATTTGCTTTAATGATCGCTTTCTTAACGATGAATTCTTCTGACCTCATTTTACAGCAGAGAGGAGTTCTTGCAGCACATGGAAGCTTCCCGATAAGTGAAATGACATTGGTTCCATTCTTAGAAGTTTTCAGTTTTGATAATATTTTTTTAGAAATCGTTGAAAGAGGAGCTTGGTGGTTTCACTTCGTAGGGATCCTGTTCTTCATGAATTACCTTTATTATTCAAAACATTTACATATTATTCTTGCATTTCCGAGCACTTGGTATGCAAACCTTGATTTGTACGGAAAATTCAATAATCTTGAATCGGTAACAAAAGAAATCAAGTTGATGATGGATCCGAATGCTGATCCTTATGCAGCTCCTGCAGAAGGTACAGAAGAAGCTCCTTCAAAATTTGGTGCGGAAGATGTTTTCGATTTAAATCAGGTTCAGTTGCTGAATGCTTATTCTTGCACAGAATGTGGAAGATGTACTTCGGTTTGTCCTGCGAATATTACAGGCAAAAAATTGTCTCCGAGATTGATTTTAATGAAAACGAGAGACCGTCTTGAAGAAGTAGGAAGAAACATCGATAAAAACGGAAAGTTTGAAGATGACGGTAAAAAATTGCTGAACGATTATATCACAAAAGAAGAACTTTGGGCTTGTACAACCTGTAATGCTTGTACGCAGGCTTGTCCGGTATTGCTTGATCCACTTTCTATCATTTTCGAAATGAGAAGATTCCTGGTGATGGAACAATCTGCAGCGCCACAGGAACTAAACCTGATGATGACCAATGTAGAAAACAATGCCGCACCTTGGCAATACAATCAGGCGGATCGTCTGAACTGGGCGGCGGAAAATTAGATAATTAATCAATTTGAAAATTTGAAAATTGGTTGTTCTACACATTTTCAAATTCTCAAATTCTCACATTTTCAAATTGAACAAAATGGATTTCAATATAAAAACAATGGCGGAATACGCAATGGAAGGCAAATCTCCGGAAGTTCTTTTCTGGGTAGGTTGTGCCGGAAGTTTCGACGACAGAGCCAAAAAAATAACCAAAGCTTTCTGCAAAATTTTAAATAAAATCGGAGTTGAATTTGCTGTTCTCGGACAAGAAGAAAGCTGCACCGGTGATCCCGCAAAACGTGCCGGAAACGAGTTTGTCTTCCAGATGATGGCCATGACGAACATTGAAGTTCTGAATGCGTATGAAGTAAAAAAAATAGTTACGGCTTGTCCGCACTGCTTCAATACTTTAAAAAATGAATACCCAAATCTGGGTGGAAATTATGAAGTGATTCATCACACGCAGTTTTTGAGACAATTGATGAATGAAGGCAGGCTGAAAATTGAGGGCGGAACTTTCAAAGGAAG
The DNA here is from genome assembly GCF_001693475.1 of Chryseobacterium sp. CBo1. Classification (NCBI taxonomy): domain Bacteria; kingdom Pseudomonadati; phylum Bacteroidota; class Flavobacteriia; order Flavobacteriales; family Weeksellaceae; genus Chryseobacterium; species Chryseobacterium sp. CBo1. Next base: position 11,540 of record NZ_MAUH01000003.1, on the reverse strand, counting down.
AAGAATTACTTTCCATGATCCCTGTTATTTAGGAAGAGCTAACGGTGAATATGAAGCTCCAAGAGAGCTTTTAGAAAAGCTTGATGCGGAATTAATTGAAATGAAACGTTGCAAAACCAATGGTCTTTGTTGTGGAGCAGGTGGAGCACAAATGTTTAAAGAGCCTGAAAAAGGTAAGAAAGACATCAACATTGAAAGAACTGAAGAAGCTTTATCTTTCGAACCTAAAGTCATTGCAACAGGTTGCCCGTTCTGTAATACCATGTTGACGGATGGAGTAAAACATTTCAATAAAAATACAGAAGTAGAAGTAAAAGATATTGTAGAGCTTTTGGCAGAAGCTGAAGATCTATAAAAATTTTTCTGGAAAGGATAAATCTTGAGTTTATGAAATTAAAATGGGGTTTATCCTTTCTTTTTTTTATTCTCGGTTTAAGTTTTCTTACTTATTCCTGTTATCAAAACAGAGTGTACGATTGGGATATGCCCGGTTATTTAGGAAGTATTCTTTCATGGGAACATCCGAATGAACCTAAAAAAGTGCACGAACTGGTTTATTCTAACATCAAAGAAGAAGCTTCAGCAAAAGAATTTCATGATATTGTCGCCTATAATCATGCGAATGAAGTTTTCACAGCTGATTATAAAGCATTTGGTGAGCAATTGCCGTATTATCAGATTAAAGTTGGTTTTAATGTTGCGGTTTATGCTTTGTATAAAATAGGGTTTACCGGTCCTCATGCGGTTCTTATGGTGAATATTTTTTCCTATTTCATTGCAGGATTGCTCCTCTTTTATCTGGTGAAATTTTTATTCCCTAAAAATTATTTTATACCTCCCGTTATTTCGCTTTTCGTTCTCTGGTTGCCACCTGTAAGAAGCATGGCAGAAAATCCCACTCCGGATCCTTTTTTGTTTGTTTTTATGCTGTTTTTTATGATAAGCATATTGCAGAAGAGAAGTTCTTTAGTTCATTATATTATTCTTCTTTGCTGTGTTTTAATAAGACCAGATTATATTCTGTTTGCGGCAACGTATCTTTTTGCAACATTTGTGTTTAAATTTTTTAATGAAAACAAAAAGCTTGATTATTCTTTGATTATTCAGGGTGCTTCGCTCGCTTTGATTTATATAGCGATCATTAAATATTATCATTATCCCGGTTGGAAAGATTTATTTTATGACAGTTTTTTCTACAGAAGACCTCTGATTTCAGCCGAAAAAGCAGATTTTACTTTTAAACAATACTTTGATTATTTTATTTTTAAACTTATTAACTTTAAGAAAATAACTTTGGTATCGTTAGTTTTGCTTGGTGCGATATTTTATTTTTCAAAAGAAATTTGGATCAGGATTTTGGCAGTTCTGTTTTTTTCAAACATTTATATCAAATTTATATTCTTTCCGGACAGCGCCAATTTGAGGTTTTTTATTGGTTTTGTTATTCTGCTTTTCATTATATTTCTCTATGCTATCAGTAAAAAATACAATGGTTTTCAACTCAGGAAAATTGCGTAATTTTACTTTTTAAATTTATTCAGTATGAAAATTGAAGAATCTAATATCGTTGAAGCAAACGATTACAGAGTGATTATATATCCCGCATCAAGACCTTTTACGACGAAGGAAGCAAAAGTAATTACAGAGAAACTGTATGATTTTCTGGCAGGTTGGGCAGCACACGGAAAACCACTTTCGTCATCTTTTAAAATTGAGAAAAACCAGTTTATCATTATTTGTGTAGATGAAGAGAAAGAAATGGCTTCAGGATGCAGCATCGATGCTTTAGGAAAGATCATGAGAGAAATTGATGAAGAATATCAATTAGGTTTATTCGACAGAATGAAAGCAAGCTTTGTTGAAAACGGAGAAGTGAAAACATTAAAGCTTTTAGATTTCAAAAATAAAATCAGAAGCGGAGAAATTTCGAAAGACATCGAAGTTTTTGATTTCTCGAAAAATACATATTTAGAATTTTTAGGAAATTTTTTATTGCCGTTTAACAAAAGCTGGGCGGTAACTATAAAATAGTTCTTTACAAAATACTGAAAATTCCTCTTGGCTTCTGATTGTTAGAAACCGATGAGGAATTTTTTTATCATATTATTTAAACTGAATCCGAGCTAAGTAATCTAACTAAAGTTTTTTAAACGCTATCTATGTCCGCAAATTTTTTTTCATTTATTTTTGTAAATATTTCCCGTTCGCAAAGGCGTTTCACTCAGCAAAGGCTTCTGCTATCATTGGCTGAACGAAGTGCCTTTGCGAACGAGAAATAAAATAGTAAAAGAATTAATTGCTTCGCGATCATAGCGTCAAAATTTTACATGAATAAAATCCTATTCTTAACCACTGCGCATAATTATGACGATGACAGAATCTTTTTTCATCAGGCGAAAGAATTAATTACCTCTGGTTTTGAAGTGAAAATTTGTAGTTTAACATCAGATTTTAAAGGTAAAATTGATGAAATTGATATAGAATCTTTTGATATTTTAAATCAATCAGCAAAAACAAAAATGCAGAAATTTCTCGATGTCTGTAAGGCTTTTCAACCTGATTGTATAATTTGTTCAGAGCCGATTGCCGTTATCGCAGCCCATAAATTCAGTAAAATCCAAAAAATCAGTATTGTTTACGATATTACAGAGTGGTATCCTGCGATGTCGATGCTTCAGGATTATAGTTTTCCGAAGAAGCTGATTCATGGATTTAAATTTTTCCTGATTCAGTTGTATGCAGGTTTTTTGAGCACACATTTTATTTTCGGAGAAGAAACCAAAAAATTTCCGCTGGCTTATTTTTTTCCGTTTAAAAAGAAAATGATCCTGCCTTATTATCCGCATGAAAAATTTGTTTCTGAAAACATCAAAAAGCTCAGCCCCAACGAAATTACGCTTTGCTATACCGGAGCTCTTTCGGAAGATAAAGGAATTGGTAATTTTTTCAATGCTGTCGAAGAACTGAACAAAAGAAATCCGCAGCTGAATATTAAAATTCTGATCGTAGGTTCAACAAGAAGTGAAAGTGATCGAGAGTATTTTGCTGAAATTCTTACCAAATCTTCGGTAAGAAATATTGAGATCAAACAACCAACCTCATTTGAAAGTTTTACGAAAGCTTTTGCTGATGCAGATATTTGTTTTGATCTGAGAAATTTTAATTTTGAAAATCATCATTCGCTTCCGATCAAGCTTTTTTATTATATGGGAGCCGGAAAACCGATTATTTATTCGAATTTAAAAGGAATCAGAAAGCATATGAATGTTTCCGGGTTTGGTTTTTTGGTTGATCCTAAAGATTCTGTGAAGATTGTAACCCATGTTGAAAATTATCTCAGAAATTCAAAATTATATGATCTTCATGCAGCCAATGCAAGAAAAGAATTTATGGAACATTATAATTGGAAGGTGATCAAAAATTCTTTTGTTACCTTTATTCAGAATTCTTTACCAAAAAGCAACAGATGAAACAGCTCAAAGTTGTTCAGACTTTCATTTCGAGGTTTCTCATTTTGATATTAAGCTTTGGCTTGGTGATCTTTTCTACAAATATGTGGGGAAGTGAAGGGAAAGGAACAATTTCGATTGTCATTGCGAATGTTGCCGTTGTCAGTTTTTTCAGCAGTATTTTTTCGGGAAGCAGCACTTCATATTTTGCTAGAAAGTTTAAAATTGAGCAGGTTCTGGTTTATTCTTATCTCTGGTCAGTTGTTACGGGAGTTGCAGTTCCGCTGCTGTTTAGTTTTGCAGGAATTCAAAGTGATTATTTATATGGTCTGATCGGGATTTCCGTACTGTCTTCACTTTTATCGACCAATATCAATTTGTTTATCGGGACGCAAAATATCAGACTATTTAATATTTATACCGTTTTACAGCAGCTTGTTCATGTCTTATTTATTGTTTTCCTGATTTATATTATCAAACTAAAAGATGTTTCAGCTTACTTTTTAGCGCAGATTTTTTGTCTGCTCTTTCTATTTCTGACCAGTCTTTTCTTTATTTTAAAAAAATGTAAAAGCTCTGAATTTTCTTTCTCAAAAAATGTTTTCATCAATATGTTTGAGTATGGCTGGAAAACCCAACTCAGCGCATTCATACAGTTTCTCAATTACAGGCTTTCCTTTTATTTTCTTGAACATTTTGAAGGAATTGCTGCAGTCGGAATTTTCTCCATAGGAATCACCTTTTCTGAAGCGATCTGGACGATCACGAGAAGTATCGCCGTTGTTCTTTATTCCGATGTTGTAAACAGCGAGAGTAGAGAAGATTCTATTTTTAGAACAAAGTCTTCACTAAAACTTTCGTTTACCCTAATGCTTGTTTTTGTTTTAGGAATTCTCGTTATTCCGGGCTTTATTTATACGCAGATTTTCGGCGAAGAATTTAGTGAGACAAAAAAGATCATGCTATTGCTGTCCCCCGGAATTTTTGCCATTGCAGTCAGCGATATGATCGGGTATTACTTTTCGGGGATCAAAGAACTCAGAATTTTAAACATCAAATCAATAATCGGATTGTTGATTACCGTTGCCTGTTCATTTTTAATCATTCCGAAATGGGGAATTTTTGGAGCCTGTTTGGTAACCACATCTTCCTACATCGTTTCAGCAGGAATTTTATTCTGGAAATTTTATCAGTCTACAGATTTTAAGATCAAAGATTATATCATTTCAAAAGATGAGATCAATACTTTAATTAAAACTTTTTCTAAAAAAAGCTAATTATTTTTCTTGGTTTAAATTAAGTCCAAATCCTTATTTTTACCATTCCAAAAAGCTTTTAAAATATGTGCGGAATCTGCGGCTATTATTCATTTAAGAAAGAAATTTCTTCTAAAAATATTTTAGAAATGAATAGAGCCATCCGTCACCGCGGTCCGGATGACGAAGGTTTCTGGACTTCTGATGGGTTCGCCGGTGAATCTTTTTCCGGAAACGATTCTACACAAAAAATTAAAGAAACTTTTCCTGTTCTGGATGAAGCTTCTTCAAAAATTGCTTTGGGTTTTCGCAGACTTTCGATTGTAGATTTGTCCGAAAAAGGTCACCAACCGATGCTTTCCGATGATGAAAAAATTACCATTACTTTCAATGGTGAGATTTATAATTTTAAAAAAATCAGGAAAGAACTTGAAGATTTAGGTTATAGTTTTAAAAGTAGTTCAGATACAGAAGTTATATTAAAATCTTACGAAGAATGGGGAACTGAAATGTTCGTTAAATTCGACGGAATGTTTGCGATCGCTTTAATTGATTTAAACCAACAAAAACTCATTCTGGCAAGAGACAGAGTCGGGCTGAAACCCTTATTTTATTTTAAAAATGATGATGCTTTGGTTTGGGCGTCAGAAATAAAATCTATTCTGAAAAATGAATTCGTCAAACCTGAAATCAATTGGAATGGAGTATATACGAATTTCCTTTTTCAGACGACTTTGGCTCCGGAAACCTGTTTTCAAGGCATTTATTCATTGGAACCAGCCAGTTTCGTAACGATTGATTTAAAAGATTTTTCAACATTAAAACAGTTTTACTGGAATTTTCCTGCTAAAAGAAACAATAATATTACAGAACATGAAGTTGTTGCGAAAGTTGACCAACTTCTTTCTGAAAGTGTAAAAGAACAACTTTTTGCTGATGTTCCGGTCACGAGTATGATGAGCGGCGGAATTGATTCTACTTTGATTACCGCCAAATCTAAGCCTTATAAAAATGATATTAATGCATTCACAATCTCGTACCAATTTTCAGAAAGCGAAGTTGAAAATGCATCTTTGTTAGCGGACAAGATCGATATTCGGCATCATGTGAAGAAAGTTTCGGATGGTGAGATTTTAGATCAGTTAAAAGAAAATATTCAGCATTTTGAAGAACCTTACAGCAGTTTGGAAGTGTTGATGAATGCTGCAGAATATGCAAAAAATAATGGTTTTAAAGTTGTTCTAAGCGGAAACGGAGCCGATGAACTATTTGCAGGATATTCTCATTCTTTGAAGCTTAATAAATGGCTTTCCATGAGAAATTTCAATTTTGTGCGACATTTTATTTTGACCAATGATAATTTTTCAAAAAAAGTAAAAAACTATTTTTCTCAGGATGATATGCTGGATTTTTTCCGCCAAAGTCAGGTCGGAATGAAACCTTTGGAAGCTAAAAACATTTTTTCTGAAAATATTTTTAATTCAATTCAAATCAATTTAAAAGACAAGCAATTATCTGAAAGCAAAGATTATCAAGGGCTTTTTGAATATGACATGAAATATTCTCTGTCTTCGCATCACGTTTTCAGAGACGATCTGAGTGCGATGAAATATAGCGTGGAATTCCGTTATCCTTATTTGAGCAATGATTTAATTGAGTATGTTTCTTCATTACCGGAAAAATTGCGTTACATTGGTATTCAGAATAAACCGCTTCTTAGAAAAGTTGCTGAAAAATATCTTCCTCAGAAGATTTTGCAGATGCCGAAGCGTGGGTTTTCTTTTCCGCTTGCCCATTTTATTAAAACTGAACCGAAAGTAAGAGATTTTATTCTTGAAAATTTAAGCAGTCTGAAAAAGAGAAATTTTTTCAATGCAAAAGTTATCGATGAATGGTGGAACAACCAAAAAAATGAGTATGATTGTGTTAAAATCTGGCAATTGGTCACTTTTGAGCTTTGGTATCAGAAATATTTTGAAAATCACCCAACTTATTTTTGATGAATATTTTATCTTTGTGCAAATGAAGAAATTATTTCCCTTATTGATGCTTTTCGGTCTTACACTTCTCAGCTGCGGAAGTGATGATGAAGATTTGCAGAAAATCGACCAGATATTCAATCTTTATATTCAGGATTCTTCGGGAAAAACCATGCTGAATCCTACAAAAGTAGGTTCTTTTACAGGAGTTTCTTTCAATGATGAACTGGCTGATAAAGATATCGCTAATGTAAATTACAGCCGCAAAATGCTCGCTGATTCCACTTATTATATCGAATATATTGCCGGAGCAACCAGAGAATTTGTGGCAGATGAAGCAGATGGAAGTAAAACCTACAGATCTCTGTTGGAAGTTTCTTTAACCAAGAAAATATCCGAAACTCAGAATGATCCTGTGGTGATCGATAGGATGGAAATATTTTACCGATCCTCATCCTCCGTTTTTGAAGTTTCCAGAGTCCTTTATAACAATCAATTGATTTTTACGAAGGTTCAGGATCAGCCCAATACCGCTACAGTCACAAAATAAATCTTAAATTTGCAAAATTGCGGGATGCAGGATGCACGATGATGGAAGTTTTAAAATATTTTCTCATCAAATTAACATCAGGTACCCATCATCAAACACCCAACAACTATGTTACAGGTTAATTTTTTGCGCGACAACAAAGAGCGCGTTTTAGAAGGTCTTCAGAAAAGACAATTCAAGAATCCTGAGTTGGTAGACGAGGCTATTGCTACCGACGAAGAAAGAAAAAAAATTCAGTTTGAATTAGATTCTCAGCTTTCCGAGATCAACAAAATCTCCAAAGAAATTGGAATGTTGATGAAAGAAGGAAAAAAAGAAGAAGCAGAATCTGCAAAGTCTAAAACAGCACAATATAAAGAGTCGACGTCGGAATTAAAGTCACAGCTGGATGTAAAAGAAAAAGCGTTATTGGATATTTTATATCAGATTCCGAATATTCCTTACGAATTGGTAAAAGCAGGTATTTCTGCCGATGATAATGAAATCATTTATCAGTCTCATGATGTGGAAGGTTTGGGTGAGGGCGCAATTCCGCACTGGGAACTGGCAAAAAAATACAACCTGATCGATTTTGAACTGGGCGTGAAAATTGCCGGAGCCGGTTTTCCTGTATATTTCGGGAAAGGAGCAAGATTGCAGAGAGCTTTGGTGCAGTATTTCTTAGATAAAAATACAGATGCAGGTTACCTTGAGGTAAATCCGCCTCACGTGGTAAATGAAGCTTCTGGCTACGGAACAGGACAGTTGCCGGATAAAGAAGGACAGATGTATTATGTAAATGCAGATGATTTATATTTAATTCCTACTGCAGAAGTTCCGGTGACGAATTTATACCGTGATGTTTTGTTGGAGGAAAAAGATCTTCCGATTAAAAATACAGCCTTTTCTCAATGTTACAGAAGAGAAGCGGGAAGTTACGGAGCTCACGTAAGAGGTCTTAACCGTCTTCACCAATTTGAAAAAGTGGAAATTGTAAGAATTGAAAAACCTGAGAATTCTTATGCTGTTCTGGAAGAAATGGTAGAGCACATCAAAGGAATTTTGGAAGACCTTGAATTGCCGTACAGAGTATTAAGACTTTGTGGTGGAGACACAGGTTTTGCTTCTGCGATGACCTATGATTTTGAAGTCTGGAGCGCAGCTCAGGAGAAATGGCTGGAAGTAAGTTCAGTTTCCAACTTTGAAACGTTCCAGGCAAACCGATTGAAGTGCCGTTACAAAGCAGACGGGAAATCTCAATTGGTTCATACCTTAAACGGTTCAGCAATGGCGTTACCAAGAATTATGGCGGCGTTGCTTGAAAATAATCAGACTGAAGAAGGCATTAAGCTTCCTAAGAAAATCGCTGAGTATGCGAGATTTGAATTGATTAATTAGTTTTAATAAATTTCATATAAAAAAGCCATCCGGTTCGGGTGGCTTTTGTTGTTTTATAGTACAGTTTTAAAGTTATTTTTTTTAAAATAATTTACTTGGAAAAAATATTTCAGACACGACGAGTTCTGTCGCTGCACAGGATTACATTTGTATTATTGACTAATAGTCAATAGATTATGGGAAAAAGTACAGTGAATTATTTTGAAGTAAATTTAAAATATTTTAGATTTGTAGAATTAAACCAAACACAAAATATGATGAACAAAGATGAATAAAACTATTAACCTTCAACAGACGCATTTTTTCGTTATGCAAAAGAGACTATTCCCTATTTTTTAGATCATTTTTACGATTTAAAAGATTTCTATAAAATTTAAACTTAAATATCATTAAAAACAAATCATGAAAAAACTCTACATGAGTACATTTCTTATATGTACGACTGCTGTATTGTATTCTCAGGAAGTGGTATGGCAGAAAGATATCAAGTCCTCGACGCAGGATTTTCTTTCTCAGGTAAGCACTACCGTAGATCAGCAATACCTTATTACAGGAAGTTCTATTCAGGCTGGAAGCGGGAAGCTCGGTGCTGGAAGTTTATCTTCTACCTCAAAACAAAACAACGGGTACGATTTCCATTTGGTGAAACTCGATCAACAGGGTGAGGAAGTCTGGGAAAAGTATTTCTCAGGCCAGAACCACGATTTTCTTTCAGCAACCATGTCTACCCAGGAAGGCGGGTTTTTGCTTGCAGGAACTTCGTATTCATCAAAAGGTTTGGATAAAAAAGACGATTCAAAAGGCGGATCTGATATCTGGCTGATCAGAATCAACGAATTCGGAGATGAGCTTTGGCAGAAAACTTTAGGAACCTTACATGATGAAGAAGCAAGGTCGGTTATTCAGACGGCAGATTTAGGATTTATGGTCGCTGGAAATGTTCAGAATGCTGGAAATGGTTTTGGTTCTAAAGATGTGATCGTTTCAAGACTGGATAAAAATGGGAAACTATTATCGGAAACGATATTGGGGGGAAAAGGTTTGGATGAAGTTGAAAAGATGATTCCTACTCCCGATGGTGGAGCTTTGCTTGGAATTTATTCAAGGAGTTCCGAGATCCGTGGTACGGGTTCCGGAGCGACAGTTAAAAATTCATCATCAGAAAACCCGAATCCCGTATCACGTTATCCCAAAGCTACCGAGAATTATGGAGAAGGCGATTACTGGATTATAAAGCTTAACAAAGACGGAAAGGTAGAATGGGAAAAGAATTTTGGAGGTAAAGGAGATGATCATGTAAGAACAATGGCGTTCACTTCTTCTGGTTATATTATTGGCGGAGAATCGAGATCTGAGAGGTCAGGAAATAAAACCGTTGGAATTGAAGAAGGAACTGATCTGTGGCTAATTTCTTTAAATACCAAAGGTGATGAGCAGTGGCAGAAATCCTACAATTTCAAAAACAGAGACATACTAATGGGGATGAATGTGATCACAGGAAAACCATCAACAGACAACCGACAACCATCAACGAAAGGTATTTTGCTGGGTGGATACACTCAGGCAGAAGGAAGAATTGAAGCTGATGATGAGACATTCTGGATGCTTTATATTGACAATGACGGCAATGAACAGTGGAGAAAACATGTAAAAGGAGAATCGAGAAAGAAGGAAGAAAGATTATCTGATCTGAAGATGAATAAAGACGGTTCGATTGTATTGGCGGGAACGAGTGCTGAAGAACTTGGAAAAGAAAACTGGAAGATTGTGAAACTGGGAGACAGCCAGATCGATCAGTTGATCGAGAAGCAGGATATGAAAATCTATCCGAATCCTGTGAGTGATTATTGTTATGTGGAGATCGGTTTTGAATTTAAGGAAGCAGATATTACTTTGTATGACATGGGCGGAAGACAGCTTCAGGGTTTTAAGACCAAGAATAAGGTAACGAAGATCAATACTCAGAACCTGATACAGGGAGCTTATCTGATTGTTGTGAAAACAGACACTGAAAAAACAGCTAATGCTAAATTGATTAAAAAATAAAATTATACTATGAAGAAGATTTTTATAGCAACAATATGTATGCTTATATATTCTTTAGGATTTTCACAAATCTTTAAAGATCCAAGAAATATATTTCCTTTTACACCTGAGACGAGTAGCCTTTTAAAATATCAGGAAACACCTGTTTCTAATTATACTGGAGTTCCGAATATATCAATACCAATATATACGGCAAAATCAGGAAGTGTTGAAGTTCCTATCACCTTATCTTATCACGCAGGTGGAGTTTTGGTTTCCGATATTGCCAGTTCCGTGGGATTAGGTTGGTCGATTAATACAGTAGCACCTATTACAAGGAAAACTAATGGATATACTGATGAGAATGGAGTAATGAAGCATGATGATAATATTGAAGGTTTTCTAAACAGCAATTTAGCTAATCAGCAATTAAGACTTAATATGGCTACCAACGGACTATATAACGAAGCAATAGCAGATTTGATGCCTGATGAATTTAGCTTATCAATCAATGATTTTTCGGGAAGCTTTTTTTATAATCCAAAAAATAAAAAAAATGTCACGTTTCCAATGTCGGATATTAAAATTGATTACAGTTTTGGAAATACAAATCAAATTAAAACAATTGATATAAAAACAACAAATGGTACAAAATATATTTTTGGTGAAGATGGTACAGAAACATATAATCTAATAGGTTCAATCAGTACGAGTAATTATTTCGGAACAAATGCGTGGAAAATAAAAAAAATTGAAGCTACTGATAACAGTAATATAACCCGTAGTGCATTATCACACAATAGCTATTTTAATATTATTCATTTTTCTTTTATAAACAAAAACATTTATGAATTGGATAAATGTGAGTGTCATTATTTTACTTAGTATTCTTGTTTTGAATCCA